>JAGLNZ010000243.1 GCA_023139225.1 Desulfobacula sp.
GAAGGGTTATGGCAAGTACCAGGAGAGTGCTTCGCTGCCATGAAGTTTTTATTCCTTCACTTTTATCAATGCTTAAGCCTGGATGAAGGTGTGGCAGAAATTTGTCTATCAGTCTCATAAAAATGCCCCCACCCATAAACCCGATGACTGCGGTCAACCAGGGAGTATGGCCCAGAGATTGTGCCATTTCTATTCCAGGCGCCAGAAGAGACCAGAAGCTTGCAGCAATCATTACACCGGCGGCAAAACCAAGCATTGAGTCCATAATTTTCGGATTCACAGCTTTTGAAAAAAAAACAAGTGCTGCTCCGGCAGCAGTTAGACCCCAGGTAAAAAGCGTGGCCATGAAAGCCTGCATAATTGGATTGAATTGTTGTATAAAATCGATCATTTTGAGTACCCTGCCATATTAGTAATGTGAGAATGATATCAATGTCAAGTTTGAAAAAAAATTTAACCGGATACGATGGAAAAACACTTTATGCTTGACAAACACAAGCTGTATACATTAAGTGTTTATAAAGTATTGGAGGTGAGTATTATGAAAGATGCATCGTTAAAAATAATGGTCTACAAGTCCCTTCGCCTTGACATCGTATCAGGCAAACTGCCAAGTGGGACAAGACTTACTGAAACAGCTATAGCTGATTCACTCAACGTAAGCCGCACACCGGTAAGGGAAGCCCTGCAGAAACTATCCCAGGAAAAATTGTTGATTGCAATTCCTAAAGCCGGGTATATGGTAGAAGATTTATCTGATAATGAAATCCAGGATTTATTTACCACTCGAATGGAAGTTGAACAGATCGCCGTTCAAAAAGCGATTGAAAACATCACTGTTGAGGAGTTAAAAAGCCTTGATGATAATCTGGAACAAATCAAGGCGTCCATCAAATCAGGGGAGCATTTTAAAATAACTGAACTTGATATCGCTTTTCATACCATTATTTACAAAGCTGCCAGAAGTAAATCTCTGTTCAGGGTATGTAAAAACTTAAGCGACTTAACCATTAAATATCGACACGGGTTAAATCTTGTTCCCAACTTATGGAGCGAACTCCTTCAACAGCATATAAAAATCTATCAGGCCCTTATTTCCAAAGATAAGGAAAAAGCGGCACAGGCTATTGCATCGTATGCTAAACATACCAAATCCCAACTGATGGATGTCATGAAAAAAGTACGGTCCGATACCTTTAGCCGGGAAGACTTTTAGTATCCTCTGGATTAAATATATTCAGTATTCAATCCAGGGATACATTTTTGAAAAAAACCTTTTAATACCTTCCCAGGATTCTTAAGTTTTCTGATTTCTCCTGAAGTTTTTCCATGACAGGTGCAAGCTTTGGATTTTCAATATCAGCTTCAAGATCTGCATAGAACATATATTCCCAAGGTTTCCCAAGCATAGGGCGTGATTCAAGTTTAACAAGATTGATCTGATATTCTGAGAACACTTTCATCACTTCAAACAATGCTCCGGGTTTATTACCGGTGGAAAAAATAATAGATGTTTTATTTACATTTTTATGCCCTTTGATCTCTTTGGCAATAATGGCAAACCTTGTGTAATTCCTTGGATTGTCTTCAATAGACTCTTCTATGATATTCATATTAAAAATCTTTGCAGCCATAGTTGATCCAATGGCGGCGGCATGTTTATCATCTGAATCCTTGACATGCCGCACTGCGCTGGATGTGGCCTTGACAGGGACAAGTTCAATATCGGGATATTGATCCAGGTAATTTTTACATTGGGAAAAGGCCGGAGGCGGTGCAAGGATTTTTTTGATATCCTTTTTTGAAACATTTTCATGGGCAATTAAAGCATGTTTAACCCTTATGGTAATTTCTCCGATAATTTTCAGATCATATTCCTGAAGCAGATCGAAATTCTCGTGAATAGACCCGGACAGAGAATTTTCCAATGGGATAACCCCATATTGGCAGGTTCCTGTTTGAACGGCCTGGAAGATATCTTTAAATGTTTTCATGGGAACGCTTGTGGTCTCTTCGCCGAAATAGCCAAGACTTGCCTTATGGCTGTAGGCACCATATTCACCAATAAAAGCGGCTGTATTTGAATTTTCAATTTGTGTATTATTGATAATTTCCGATTTCTTCAAATAATCGAAATCAAGCTGTTTACCCACAACCGGTGCAATCACGTAGATATCCCGGGTCAGTTGGCCGAACTGTTCGGGATACAGGCTCTGGGGCCCGTCTGACAGTGCCTGATCCGGGTTATTGTGAACCTCAATCATTAGGGCATCCGCCCCTGCTGCCACGGCAGCCCTTGCCATGGGGCTTACTTTCTCCCTGATACCGGTTGCATGGCTTGGATCAATGATAATGGGCAGATGGGTCAATTTTTTCA
>JAGLNZ010000244.1 GCA_023139225.1 Desulfobacula sp.
ACATTGTTGTTTCCTCCTGCCATAATATATTCTGCAGACATCAACCATTCCTGGATGGTCGCGGCAAGCCCCCTCTTCAGCACAACCGGTTTATCCATGCGACCGACACATTTTAAAAGTTCAAAATTCTGCATATTACGGGCACCAATCTGAACCACATCAACATATTTCATCATCAAATCCGCCTGAAAGACAGATGTGATTTCCGTGACCACCCCGAGCCCTGTCTTTTCCCTGACATCGGCAAGAATTTTAAGGCCTTCTTCTTCCAGTCCCTGAAAGGAATATGGTGAAGATCGGGGTTTATATGCGCCCCCACGAAAGAGAACCGCGCCATATTTTTTCACCTCTTTTGCAATGGTCATGGCCTGGTCATGGCTTTCAACGGCGCACGGTCCTGCCACAATAACTATCCTGTCCGCCCCTACCACAACATCGCCGATTTTCACCTTGGTATCTTCTGATTTAAACTCCCGACTGACAAGTTTATAGGATGTTTTAATGGGAACCGCATCTGCAATACCATCCATTTTTTTCAAATCGTCCGGGCTTGTATTGGCTTTACCTATAATTCCAATTACATTTCTGCCCGCATCCGTTATTTCACGAGTAATACACCCTTCATCAGAAAACATATTTTTTATTTTATCTTTCTGATTTTGAGTAATATTGCTTTCCAGTACAAGAATCATTTTATCCTCCTGTTAGTACATTAAAAAAATAAAAAAAGGCCCCGGAAAAATCTTCCCGAAGCCTGAAAACTAAAAAACCCCGGGTGGCTTATATGTCCACCCGGGGTTTTATTTAATTAAAAAATAAAATGTCACACCGGATGAACGCTCCTAAAAAAGAAAAAGAAGCGTTCAAAATTAAATATGCTTATGTGTGTCATTTTATTCATTTTATTACCTTAAATATTTAGGCTAACCTACAGATCATTTCAATTTATGTCAATAACAAAAAATCAGTTTACCCCTTTTTCTTTAAGAAAAGGAACATATTCTTTATCTGTTTTCATAATATGATTTCTCAGCCAATCTGTAAGAAATGTCATTAAATCCATGGACAGAGCCGCCCTACCTTCTTCAAATTGGGTTTTAAACTCTAAAACCTGGGCAACAAGTTTATCATGGATATCTTTATGATTCATTCTTTCAGGATACATATGTTCCTCAAACAATTGTTCTTCATGACTGAAATGGTATACCGTATAATCAGCCAGTCTTTCTAAAATAAGACCTGCTTCTTTTGCCCCTTTTTTCATCTTCATGGCCCGGTGCAGTTCATTGACCATCTTGACCAGTTCTTTATGCTGTTCATCAATCTTTTCAATTCCGTTCATCAGTTTATCCGACCATGGCATAAGATCCGGAATATCTTCTTTTTTCAAATCAGATTCTATTTCAACATCTGCATCATCAACAGAGACCTTGAACACACCGATCATATTTCTTAATTTTGAAGAAAGATCGGATAAATCCTGGGCACTCTTTTTCATCTGGTTGCTTTGCGAAGTCATATCCACGGCAACACTGTTCACTTTTGAAATATCACTGGAAATTTCAGAAGATACCTGGGAACTCTGGGCGACATTTTCATTTACCTCTCCAATGCCCGTGGATGCCTGCTCTATATTTTCAGCAATTTCAGTTGCTGAAGCAGATTGCTCTTCAATGGCTGCGGCAATGGCAGCAACGATCTCAGTCACTTCCGAAATGACATGTGTAATCTGCTCGACATCCCTTACCGTATCGTCTGTTGAATTTTGAATGCCTTTGATTTTATCTTTAATATCCAAAGTAGCCTCTGCTGTCTGGCTGGCAAGACCCTTTATTTCGCTTGCCACAACCGCAAATCCTTTTCCTGCTTCTCCGGCTCTGGCTGCCTCAATGGTTGCATTCAAGGCCAGCAGATTGGTTTGTTCGGCAATATCTGTAATGACCTCTGTAACTTTATTAATTTCCCTGGCAGAGGCGCCCAGCAGCTCTACCCTTTGTGAAGCTGTTTCGACCTTAAGAGAAGCATTTTGGGAAACCCCTCTTGCTTTCTCACAATTTGCGGCTACCTCACCCAGAGTCAGCTTCATCTGGCCAGCTGCACTGGCCACCGTTCCAAGGTTTGTGGAAGCCTGTTCACTGGCAGCTGCAACAGAATTCATACTTGAACTCATTTCTTCTGCTGCAGTGGCAACAGAATTTGATCTTCCGGACAAATCCTCGGCATCCTCTGCCATTTGCTCTGATACAGATAAGAGCTCCCCTGATGAAGCAGTAACGGTCTCGGAATTGCTGCCGATATCCACGACAATATTATTCAACCGGGCAATAAAGGCATTAAACCATTTTGCAAGCTCTCCAATTTCATCTCTTGTATCAATATCTATTCGCCGGGTTAAATCACCCTCTCCCTGGGAAATATCTTTTAACGCACTCACAACCGTTTTGATCGGTGTGATAATGATCCTTATAAGAAGCAATGCAATCAAAATCCCGAAAATCACTGCACAAAGGCTGACAATGGTAATAAAGGCTGTCGATTTAGTGATCTGAGCCTGCATCTGTGTGTGCTGCAAATCTTTTGATTTTAAGCATATTTTTTGAATATTTGCTGCATTGGATTCCATAGCAGTCTTGGCAGTCTGCTGGCTTTTCATTAAACTGGCATAACTTTTAAATGATGACAGGTAATTTTTAGCTGATTCCTGAATTCCGTCCAGGGGTTTTGTTTTATCCTCATCATCGATATTCTCTTTTATCTCTGCAATGACCTTGTCTATAGAGTCTATGTTCCGGGTAATATGCTCAAAAACCTTATCATCTTCAGTATTAATAAACTCTTTTTCCAAAATTCTCGTGTTTAAAAGGATTTTTGCAATCTGATCCGCCCCTGAGGATAGCTCCATCATCTGTCCTGAAAAAATCTGGACATCTTCCACATAAAACTCAAGCTGTTCCTGCATTTCCTGCTGGAAATTAATAATGGCCCGTGTCAACTCTGTGACCGCTTTGATAAGAGCAATATTGTTGTCATCGGTTTTGCTGTCAAAAAAAAAATTGGCCTTATTCATGCAATCCGCCTGTTTTAAAAAGACCTCTTCCAGACGCTTTTTTGATGCATCTTCGGTCAATAGTGATTTAACCTCATCAGCAGCCCTTGTAAGATCCCTATGTTTGCCTTTCCATTCTTCATATGTTGAAATTTTTGATTCCTTTGATGCCGCCAGCACCATCCGGTATCCTTTTGCATTTAAAAACCCATCATGAATCTTAATGGAAAGACTGACCCTGTGTCTCATGCTTGAAATTCTTGTTTCGCTTTCATCTCTTAACTGGTCATATTTTGCCTTTTGTTCATCGCGAATTTTAGCCGTTGTCTCAAGCGCCAGGCTGGCTTTATGATTCATATCACTCATAAGGGAATCTTTTTTACCGGCCAGGGCCACATAATCATTAAATGCTTTACTATACGTATCTGATTTTTTTAAAATATCAGTGGTTTGTTTTTTTATATCCTTTGATTTGGCATCATCTAATATCCCATTGGTTTGTCTTTTCAATGATTTTATTTCATCTTCGACAACACTAACTGCTTTGGGGTCATTGGTTAGAATAAATTTTTTCTCATTTTGCCTGGCTTCTAATATGTGATTCACCAGAAGCTGAAACTGATCTGCCGAATCCACCTTTTCAACTACCCGGGTTAATCCGAACCGCCCGACAAAAGCAAGGACAATCAACAAAATAAGAATAATGACAAATCCACCGGTAATTTTTTTTGCAAGGCTGAAATTCTTAAACATTTTCTCCCCCTGTTCTGAATATTAGAGTCGTGGTTATTTGTAAATAATTTGTCCTTGGATTGCAAGGAAAATCTATGATATAAAAATTTTTGAATCCCTTAATAAAGTTGACTTTTCCAAGGCTTTTGGGGTAATCATACATATGAAAATGATCAATCTTGCAATCATGGTCTTTTTAAATCATTTAAAAAGGAATATTTAAACTATGAAACTAAAGAGTAAAATTCTTATCCCCATAACCTTGTTGATTGCTGCAAGCATCATTATCTCAACAATAATCTCTTATACTTCCGTTAAAAAAACTATTTTCAATCTTTCTAAAGAGCAATTAAATGCAAAAGTAAATTCCGCTCAGATGAGACTGAATGACAGAATAGAAGCAATTATCTCTGAGGCTGAAAAATTGTCACAATATAAGGACGTACAAAAAGCAACAAAATATAAGGGATTGAGAAGCAAAGTATCAAAATTTTTCAGTGAATACATTACTAATAGAACTTATTTTGAAGAACTGATCCTGACAGACACGGGCGGTAAAGCCATTGCATCAAACATTGAAAAAACAGTCAATACCCTGGACGTATCCCGGGAAAATTACTTTGAACTTACCCGTAAAGGAAAGATATCTGTCTCCTCCGTCCAAAAAAGCCTTATATCGGGTAACCCTGTTTTTATTATCGGTGTACCCGTTTATATGAATAAAAAAATTGAGGGGCTGATATTGGCCGTGGTTGATTTAAAAACTATTGGTGACAAATACATCAAGCCTCTTAAGGTTGGTAAAACCGGATATGGGTATTTAATGAGTGAAAAAGGCCTTGTCATCTGCCATCCGGACAAAAAAAAGATTCTCTCTTTTGATATGGCCTCCTTTGATTTTGTTAAAAAAATCATTATGAAAAAAACAGGGTTTATCGAATACATCCAGGCGGGAAACGATATGATCGTAAGTTTTGCACCCGTTAAATCGACGAAATGGATACTTGCGCTGGGTGTTGATCTTGATGAACTGATCGCTCCTGCAAAAGCGATGCGAACGATTCTCATCATTATCGGGGTGTTATCCATCGTTATTTTAGGTGCGGGAATCTTTGTTTTTATCCAGACAATGGTTGTAAAACCAGTGAATGAAATCGGGAAAAGCTTAAAAGATATTGCCAAGGGTGAAGGGGACCTTACAAAACGGCTTGATATTATATCCAAAGATGAAATCGGTGAACTCTCCATCTGGTTTAATTCATTTATTGAAAAGCTTGAATCCATTATCGTTGATATAAAATCAAATGTAATAATAGTCAGCTCCTCTTCCCGGAATCTGTCAACGCTTTCCTCCAATATGGCGAAAAGTGCCGAAGATATGACGGGGAAGGCCAAAAACCTGAACCAGGCTGCCGATGGCATGAGTTTAAACATGAATTCCGTAGCAGCTGCAGTTGAACAGGCAACAACAAATATTAATATGGTCTCTTCAGCAGCCGAACAATTGAATGGTTCCATCACCCAGATCGCCGAAAATTCAGACCAGGGCAGGAATGTAACCACCAATGCAGTTTTAAAAACCCAGGACGCTTCCACAAAAATTGACAAATTGGGTAAGGCTACCAAAGAGATCAGCAGGGTAACACAGGTTATTGCCGAAATATCAGAGCAGACAAATCTTTTGGCATTAAATGCAACCATTGAGGCAGCCAGAGCCGGAGAAGCCGGAAAAGGTTTTGCGGTTGTAGCATCGGAAATAAAAGACCTTGCCTTCCAGACGGCAAAGGCAACTGAAGATATTAAAACCAGCGTGCAGGCAATTCAAACCTCTACCCACGAAAGTGTTGAAGAAATACAGGCAGTTTCCAATGTAATAGAGGATGTTAATCAGATTGTTTCAAACATTGCCGATGCTGTTGAGCAGCAATCCCTTACGACGGGCGAAATTGCTGAAAACATTATTCAGGCGTCATCAGGTCTTTCGGAAATCAATGAGAACATCGCGCTTACATCCCAAAGTGCCGCAAATATTGCTGAAGATGTCACCCAGGTTGCGGGCTCAGCCTCAGACTTCTCCAATATCAGTTCTGAGGTTGATTCTAATTCAAAAGAACTCTCCGGTCTTTCAAAAAATCTAAATAATTCCATTGGAGGATTTAAGGTGTCGGAAAAAAGGTCTGAATAAATAGTGTTTTAAACAAAACTATTTTTATCGGTTTTGGGTTCTCAACTTCAATACGATTGCCGTTCTTGTAGGCAGGTAAAGACTTAATAAATGTCTTTCCCCATTTTTTTTTGAATCAAAAACAGCAAAATGGACCTGGTCCTGTCTAAGCCTGCCTTTTCCGCCAAACCGGATCTCATCGGAATTGAGAACCATCCTGTACTCACCCGGAGGAGCATCAAACATATAATCTGAAAAAGATTGTGAATGATGAAAATTAAAAATAAAAATCATATTGTTTCTTTCAAAAGCAATCACCTTGTCATCTTCATGAATGCGTAAAAGATTCATATCAGGTGAAGAAAACAGATCATACTCCTTTACAAGAGCAATCATTTTTTTATCAAATTGGGACAATGAAGAAAAATATAAATCCTTATTAAATTTTAATGACCACTGGCGCCTGGCATGGTGAAAGGAAAACTT
>JAGLNZ010000245.1 GCA_023139225.1 Desulfobacula sp.
GCATCAACATCAACATCGTCCCCATAGTAATCATCATAACTTGTAAATGCCCGTCCAAGTCCATGATCCTCAAACAGCATGCTGGTAATACCGTCAAACCTGAACCCGTCAATTTTAAATTCTTCGATCCAGAATTTCAAATTAGATAAGAGGAACTTTATCACGTAAGATTTACCATAATCAAAACATCTTGAATCCCATTGCCGGTGATGGCCTTTGGGTCCGTCATGAAAAAACTGAAAGCCGGTCCCGTCAAACCTTGCAATGCCTTCCACTTCATTATTTACAGCATGGGAATGAATGATATCCATTAATACCCTTATGCCCCTTTTATGGGCCGCATCAATCAGGCTCTTTAATTCTTCCGGGGTTCCAAATCTTGACGAAGGTGCAAAAAAATTTGCGACATGATAGCCGAATGACCCGTAATACGGATGCTCCTGGATAGCCATCAATTGAATGGCAGTATAGCCTGCATCAGCTATCTGGGGCAGGATATAATGTTCAAATTCACCATAAGTCCCTACCCTGCCTTCCTCCAATGCCATCCCTACATGGGTTTCATAAATCAGGAACGATTCTTTTGGTGGTGAAAATTTTTTTATTTCCCACCTGTATTGTTCTTTTGGATGCCAGACCTGTGCATTAAAAATATTGGTATGGGAATCCTGAACCACCCGCGTGGCAGCCGTGGGAATCCGCTCCCCTTCCCCCCCGGGCCAGACAATAATGAGTTTGAAAAGATCTTTGTGGGAAAATGTCTGTTTTGAAAATCGTCCTTCAAACACATGATTATCTTTTTGTTTAAGCTGGAAGTCTTTATTTTTCTGCCAGGATGTTTTTTCACAGGCAATAAAAATTTGCCTGGCATTGGGTGCCCATTCCCTGAAAACCCATGAATCATTTTCAAATTCAAAATGAAGGCCGAAAACCTTGTGATAATCTGCAAAAGCCCGCAAAGATCCGTTACTTCCCCGTTTTATTTCATCCTCAAGCGCAATGGCTCTTAATCGCCTTGATGATATAATATCTGCATAGGAAAGAAGATAAGGATCATTAAAAATTGCCGGATCAGACAAGGAATGGCCGTTTAAGCATTTTTTCATATAAATTTATATAATCTTCCGCACATCTGCTATGGTTAAACTCAAGTACACTCTCAATCATAATTCGGTTAATTTGACTCTCTTTTAATCCCGGGTCGAGGAAATGAAAATCCATGGCCCTGTCTATGGCCCATTTAAACCCGTCGGCATCATGAGTATTGAATAAAAACCCATTTCCGGTATTCTTTTCATGATCCAGTTGATGAATGGTATCATGCAACCCTCCCGTATCGTGCACAATGGGTAATGTCCCATAGATACCGCCCACCATCTGGGGAAGGCCGCAGGGTTCAAATGAGGACGGCATAAACAAAAAATCACTGGAAGCAAATGCCTGGTGGGACAGTCCCTCGTTAAATCCGCAGATCGCAATCCTGTTCCCTAAACCATGAAATCTGACAATATCATGAAAATGTTTTTGGAATTCTCCATTGGCCACAAAGACAATCTGGAGATTGGCATCCCAGTATTGAGATACAATATCGTACATAATCTGCGCTAAAAGCCCGCATCCTTTCTGCACAGGATCAAGTCTTGACGGCCAGAAAAACATGGCCGCATCCTCATCCGGTTCAAGATCGAGAATTTCCTGAATATATTGTTTATTTTTAGCTTTGAGTTTTCTATGATTTTTAGGCCCAAAATTGTACCTGATCATCTCATCAACAGCAGGATTGAATTCCGGTTCAGGCGCATTTAAAATTCCTGTGGCACATCCGGCATGATATTTATTGGTCAACTGGTTCTGCAAACAATTTTCTACAAAAGGATGACGGTTTTCAACAATTTCAGTTAAAAAAGTAGGACTTACTACATTCACATAATGGGCTGCAAACACACCCGAAGTTAAAAAGTCAACCCTATTCCAATCCCGGCTTTCTTCATAATTCTGGGGCGG
>JAGLNZ010000246.1 GCA_023139225.1 Desulfobacula sp.
ATATTGTTAATAACTTCCCTTTGAAATGCAAGGGACACTTTAAGGTCTTTATCCGAATATCCTGAATAGACATTATCCAAATAATAAAACGCACGGTCAGCGGCCAGATGAATTCTTTCATCATCCAAGCGTTTTCGGATTTTTGCAAGTTCCCTGTTGTGTGTTTTTGTGGTATACCCATGAAAAATAGAACGATAATCAGGTAAAGCCACATGAACGTCGCAGCCAAAATCAAACAATGCACTGATAAGGGCTGCAGACACATCGGCAAGACCGCCTGCTTTTGCCGAATAATTAGACCGGTCACCCATATCTTCGGGAAGGTAGGTCACTTCCGGAGTTACAATCAGGATTCTGGGTTTTTGTGCCATTTACTCTTTCCTAAGAATTGTCCTGCCAATAAGTTTTAATCATCTCCATGGGCCCAGGTGATAAGGCCTGGCGTGTGACTGTTTAATACCTCATCCCCTTTTGGAATTACCCTGGCGGTATAACCAAAGCGCCCTGAATCCGAACAAGTGATGGTACAGGCATAAATATGTATGCCTTCGTCGATGGTCTCCTGCAGCCACATGATTTCGGCTCTGCTTCCTTCAAGATGATCAGAAGATCGAAGTTTGCCGTGATAAATCTGCACCTCAACCTCTTCAGGGCTCAATTCGCCAAGAAAAACCTTAAGGGTAATCCTGAAGGTATCCCCAACGGTAAAATCAGACTGGGTGGTAAGTTTTGGTGTTAGTAATCGAATGCCGCTCCAAAGGGATATCAACCGGGACTGGGTCAATGCAAGTTCCTTGGCTTTCCAGGCCGAATCATCGGTTAGCAGTTTAAAATTTGTTGATGCCGGAATATAATATCTCGCCGAATACTCTCTTACCATCCGGTCGCTTGAAAAATCAATGATGGCCATTTTCATGGCCTCTTTCATCATCTTTATCCATTTTACGGGCGGATTGCCTCTTTTCCTGTTATAAAAGGTTGGGATCACATCATTTTCAAGAATATTGTACAGCGCCTGGCTTTCAACCTCATCCTGATATTCATGATCCTCATAAACATCTCCGTTCCCAATGCTCCAGCCCCTGCTCTCCTTAAATCCTTCACACCACCATCCATCAAGAATAGAAAGATTCAACCCGCCGTTTGTAGAGGCTTTTATGCCTGATGTGCCACAGGCTTCGTTGGGTCTTCTGGGAGTATTGAGCCATATATCGCATCCCTGAACCATATATCTTGCTATATTGATATCATAATTTTCAAGAAAAACCACCCGATGTCTGACATTATGACGCCTTGCAAATTCAACAATCCGTTTGATGATATCCTTGCCCTCATGATCATTGGGGTGAGCTTTGCCTGCAAACACAAGTTGAATGGGCCTGTCCTCATCAGTGATAAGCCTTGTCAACCGCTGGGTATCTTTCAATAACAGCCCTGCCCGTTTGTAAGTGGCAAACCGCCGGGCAAAACAAATGGTCAACACACGGTGATCCAATACACTCACCACTTCATCCAGCACATTTCTCGGGGCATTTCGCCTTTCATATTGTGCCAGCAATGTATCCCTGCATTTTTTTATCAAATTGGACCGGTCCATTTCATGAACATGCCAGAGGTCTGCATCTTCAATATTATCTATTTTTGAAATCAGATTCGGGTTGGACATCCTGTTGGACCAGTCCGAGGATAGATAACGTTCAAATAAGGCATTTTTATGCCTGGAAAGATAGGAACAGATATGTACCCCGTTAGTGATATGTGAAATAGGGATTTCTTCCACATGCCGCCTTGGCCATAAAGACTGCCACATCGTCCGGGCCACCTGACCGTGAAGCCGGCTGACACCATTAATATAGCCTGATAATTTAGCACCAAAAATAAACATGGAAAATTTGCCGGTATCCTTAATGCCATAGGGCTCTCCCCAGGAGAGCAGTTCATCGTCGGAAACGGCAAATTTTTCAGCATAGGGCCTGATATAGGGCAGGATCAATTCTTTTTCAAATTCATCATGGCCTGCGGCAACAGGGGTATGGGTGGTGAAAACAGAACTTCTCTTACATACTTGAAATGCACTTTCAAAATCAAGATCATATTTATCCATGATAATGGAAATCCGTTCCAACCCGGCAAAGGCACAATGTCCTTCATTCATGTGACAGATATTGGGAAACATATCCATGGCACTCAATGTCTTTATCCCGCCAATCCCCAATAATATCTCCTGGGCAACCCGGGTTTTACCATGGCTGGCATAGAGCCTTGATGTAATATCCCTGATAATAGTCGGATTTTCCGGTAAATTTGTATCCAGCAGAAACAATCTGATTTTACCAACCCTTATTTGCCAGACACAGGCAATTATCATCCCATGGGGACCCGGTATTTCTATTTTTATTTCAAATCCTGAACTGTCTTTAACCTTTTGAACCGGGAGATCAAACATATCATTAATGGGATAGGTTTCCTGCTGCCACCCGGTATGGTCAAGAAACTGCTGAAAATAACCTTCCCGAAACAGCAGACCGATACCGGTCAACGGGATTCCCAAAGTAGAAGAAGCTTTTAGATGATCCCCTGCCAGAACCCCTAACCCACCTGCAAAAAGTGGGAGTGATTCGTGGAGACCAAACTCCATTGAAAAATAGGCAATCGTTTCTTTGGGGCCCAAATCAAATTCCTTGATTTGAGATACATCGGAAAACATCTTTTCAAATTTTGCCTTTACCCGCCCAAGATGCCCCAAAAAACTTTCATCTTTTGAAAGCTCGTCAAATCGTCTCTGGGATATATAAGAAAGAAAAGCCACGGGGTTTTTCCCGACTTTTTCCCATTGTTCAGGATTGATTCTATGAAACAGCTCAATGGCTTCATGATTCCAGCACCACCACAGGTTCCTGGCAAGATAGTCCAGAAATGCCAATGGTTCGGGAATAGCAGGATTTACTTTATAGATCTGTATCTCTTCCATATGGCAAACTTTTCTCCTATAACAAATTAATGTAATAACTTATGCATAACTCTGGCAACCTCGCTTGTCCCCCAGGCCTGTGCATCACATCCCCTTGGCGTGTGGGGATAATCACCGTCAAGAATTTCAGGGATATATCCTGCTGCACCTTTTCTCATTAAAAGAATCACACTGCCCAGCCATGCAAGGCTTGTAGAAAAACTGTTTTTACCAAACGCCTTTGCCCATGCTTCACAAAACACCGGGAACTGCCAGGTCCAGGCTGTTCCATTATGATAGGCAGGTTTTCTTTGAGTATCTTCATCCCCTTTATATTCCCCGGAATAAGGCGCGTGGGGGTCTTTTAACAATTTATCATTATAAAAAATATTTATGGGATATTCAACCTTTGAGTCAGCAAGACTTCTAATCCCCCCGGGCACAAGCAATTGAAGGCATGTTTCAACACATTTTTGTATAATTTTCTTATCTTTTATCACATCAAGCGTGAACAAAAACAACTGATTTGGTCTTATGGCATCATCTGCAACGGCGTATTTTGCACCGACTGGGCCATTTGAATGGAGACAATCGGAGAAAAAATCTGATCTTTCATCATAAAAAAGATCAAAAACAGCATGTTGCACTGTATTTGCTTTTTCCTGCCAGTCTTTTTTACTGGAGGTATCAACTAATGCCAGCAAAACCAGTGCATTATACCATAAGGCCTGAATTTCAACAGGATATCCCTGGCGTGGTGACCCTGCAGGGAAATTGGTATCCATCCAGGTGAAATGTGACGGGCTATACAGCAGCATGGTTTCAGGATCGGCTTTCACCCCTGTTTGGGTTCCTTTTATCATGGAATGAGCAATGGACAGCAGAATATCCAGAACCCTCCGATTATTAAGTGTTTCATTTAAAAAATCATTACTCTTTTCTTTCTCAACCAGATCTTTGCAACAGGCAAAAAACCATAATGGAGCATCGGAAGTTTCAATATTTGCTGCATCTTCACCACAAATCATATTAGGAAGGGTCCCATTATCTTCAAACCTGCCAAACAGCCTTAAGATGGACTTGGCATCTGAAAACCGGCCCAGTTCAATCAGGCTTCTGCAAAATATCAGGCTGTCTCTTCCCCAATCCAAAAACCAGGGGTATCCGGCAATCACACTCTTATCTTTGCCGCGATCCACAATAAATGCATCAAGGCTTTTGCATACTGCATCAAAAAGGGACATTCCTTTTTCAAAGGGCTTGAATTCCAAAGTTTTTAACTGTTTGGCAAAACCGATTCCCTTATCTTGATTTTCAATTAAAGCGGCATTGAGCAATATCCTTTCACCCCCCAGGCAGGAAAACGTAAAATATCCAGGGCTGAAAAGATCAGATTCTGCATCAAGCCCCCTTTGGGCCTCCAAAGGACGATGGACCATGTAGTGCCATTCGGGCTCATGCACAAATTCACCTTTGGATAGAGTAATACAAAAAATTTTCCCGTTGGAAAGTGAGAAAGTAAATCCATTATTCACAACTGAAATTGCATCAGGCCATTTTTTTTCAGGGCCTTTAAATGCCTTGACAGTCTCATGAAAACTTCTGTCTTCGATATCCGGCCTGACGATAATGGTCACACCCTTATCATCATCTAAAAAAAACATATTCTTTTCAGGGGACTTGCTTCTCAATATGGACAGACTGACATGATTATCTTCAGGATCAATGGACAGGTAAAGTTCCAAAGCATAATACTTGCCTTCTGATGTAGGAACATGAAACAGCCATTTTCCTCCGTGATCATAGGAAAATAAAAAATTTTCAAGACAATCTGGTGCAAGCTCTCTGGAATATCCCTGGAAGACCGCCCAGATTCTGCACCTTGATAACACCATCCATCGGTTTTCAGGTCTGTTTTTATCTATATTTGCCCCAAGGATTGCATCATACCGGCTATCAAGCCTGCCCCACCAGGCAGCCGCTCTCATCATGCCTCCTTTGTTGGTGGTGCCCAATAATTTTAAAAAAGGAGTTTTTACAATCTCCTTTCTTGTAAAGGACGAACTCATATATAAAGCATCACAGGGAGCAAGGTATAGCAATGAAGCCTTTTTAATTTTTGTACCGGTGCTCTCAAAAACTCTGAGACTTAAGGTGTATTCTTTGTGTTGCTTCTTTATTGTCTTTGGGAAAAAAAGAGCAAAATAACCCTTTCCGTCCCTGGTTGGAATTCCTTCTTCATATCCTATTGATGTTTTGGGGGAGGCTTTAATTGATTTTTTTTCATTAAGAATTTCAGCCCTGAATCCGGTCTTGCATTTCACTAAAAGAAAAAATCCGGTCGGAACCATCAATTGCCGTTTCAAATCCTTTTCCCAGTCAAAAATAATCACCCGGCTCTCTTTTGACTTATTGTTAAAAGAACGAATAAATTCAACAGGATCATGTGCAAAAGACAAGGCTTCTTGTTCAACATCAATGCCTTTTATATTCGTGTACCCTTTGAATGTGGTATGAACCGATAATACTTTTGCCTTAAGCTTTTGCAAATAAACCCTGTCAGGAGTCCGGCTTTGGGTCTGCCTGCCTTGTTCAATGAGTAGTATATCATCCGGGTCAGGTGTCAGGACCAGAACCTCTCCCGGTGTCAGCCGCATCATACAAAGATCATCTATTTTTTGAGTTTTGATTGAAGTTCCTGAAAGCAAATCATATAAGGTTGTTTCTTTAATATTGGCATCCTGTCTTCGCCAGGAAGCCTTATTGGAATTTTCACAATCAAGGTTCACTAAAATTAAAAGCTTTTTATCCAGAGCTTCATTGTACCGAAACAAAACCAGGCACTCTGATTGATTTTGTTGAATCAACGCAAGCCGGGTTTGCCCGAAAAAGGCGGGATGATTTTTTAATATCAGGTTCAGCTTTGAAATATGGTCGACCTGATTTCTTTTATCCCCCCAGTTAAGACTGCCTGATTCATGCACATCAATCTTTTGAGTGGCAAACCATTCCACGCCATTTGCAAATCCAAATCCGCCGCAGACTGAAAAAAGCGCACTAAGTGAGGTTCTCATTTTTGCATATCGCCTGGAAACAGATGCCAGGCGATTGTTATCATGGGTTTCTGCAAAATGAATGGTGTGACCGCAGGTGTTTGATATATCATATGCTTTTGGAAGATAATTTGAGATTTCTTCTCTTGTATAATTCTGAAAAAGCTCGGAATAGGCAAAATTAAAATTTGCCCGGCTTAATATGTCGCGCGTTGTTGCAATGGGCCCTCCAAGCCCTTCTAGAAAGAAAAGCGTTTCAGGATATTCAATCCTTACCTTTGCCACAATATACTCCCAGGCTTCAACCGGGACCATATAGCCGGCATCACACCTGAAACCGTCAACACCTCTGTGGCACCACAAAAGAAAAACATCAGCCATATATTTCCAAAGATCAATGTTTGAATAATCCAGTTTTGTCAAATCTGCCCAGACAACACCCCAGGCACCAGGGGCCTGAATTTTTCCATCTTCCCCCCTGACCAGCCATTCCGGGTTTGTTTCATGGATGGAAGCTGCCCACCCTGTATGGTTAATGGCAATATCCATAAACAAATAGCCATTATGGAAATGAACCATATCGGCCAGCTCCATAAACTGTTCAAGGGGGGTTGCCGAAGGGTCAAACTCAGCCAGAGCCGGATCAACCTGTGTAAAATTCAAGGCAGCATAAGGACTGCCAAAACGCCCCATCCTGGCATAGGTGGTGGGAGTGGGATGTATGGGCAGCAAGTGGAGGACACGGCATCCTAAGACTGAAAAGATGAACTTTACTTGTTTTGTAAGATCCCTGAATTTCCCGGATTCAGGAATAACAGCATACCCTTTTGTATCAAGTTTTTTAATAATTGAAGACAAATCCTTTTCTTCCGGTTCTCCGGGCACACGGGATTTAGACCTGCCGAACTGCCTGACAAAGGCATTGTAAATAATATTGGCACAACAAGTGCCTGCGGGCTCTACATTGAAAATACAATTATCCCCGGTTGGCCAGACAGGGGTTGTGCTGTTTTCCGGGGCAAAAAAACATTTTGCCTGAAAGAATCCTGTCTGGTGCAATGGCAGGACAATCTGATAAGTCAACTCATCTTCCAATACCATTTCAATATCATACCAGGCTTCATCAAGCTTTATTTCATTTTTTTCTACCCGTCTTATAATTTCTTTTCTTGCAATGGCAGCAGAGCCAAGATTGGTCCTCACCCATGCTTTACCTTTGATGTTGATTGAAAGAGTCAATATAAATGTAACACAATCCCCACAATACATGACCCGTGATTCTCCGGGAAGAGGTGATTGTATGACACCTGGCAGCTTTTCCATATTTATCTGTTCCATCCGCCGATTAAATGAAGATGAACATGAAAAATAACCTGCCCGCCACCTTTTTCAACATTAAATAACAACTTATATCCGGACTCATTGACACCCTGCTCTTTGGCCATGTCTCTGGCAATCATGAAAAGACCCGAAATAATTGCACTATCTTCTTTTTCCAGGTCATTCATACTTCTGATATGCTTTTTGGGAACCAGGAGAAGATGAACCGGGGCAGCCGGATTGATATCTCTGAAAACAACATAATCATCATCTTCATATAAAAACCTGGTTGGGACATCCCGGTTGACAATTCTACAAAACAGGCAGTCGCTGGGCATTGAAAACTCCTTTAAATAATTATAATTTTTCGATCTTATCCATCAATTTCTCCATGGCAGTAGTTGCCTTTTCCTCAAGGAAAATATCAGTGACGGAATTTGTATATTCAGACACATAAGGATTTATTTCAATAATTTTGGCACCATTTGATTTTGCAGCCGATGGAATCATGTTTGCCGGAGCCACGGTTCCCGTGGTACCGATTAAGATAAAGCAGTCTGCCTTTCTTGTCTCATTAAATGACATTGTGCTTGCAGATTCGGGGATAGCTTCTCCAAAAAAAATCACATCCGGTTTTAAAATGCCGTTACACTTTTTACATACCGGGGGCAGAATATTCAGATCAATTTGAGAGATCTTGTATTTTGTTGCGCAGTTAAGACAGACAAGTTTTTTTAAAGACCCGTGAAATTCATGGACAATTTTACTGCCCGCATCATAGTGCAGGTTATCCACATTCTGGGTAATCACGGAACTTAGCATATTATTGGCCTCAAGTTCTGCCAGGGCATAATGGGCTGCGTTGGGTTTAACTTTTCCAAACAGGTCATAAAAAATCTCCCGGATTACTTCCCAGGACTGCCTGGTATGGCTGTTAAAATACTGGATATCAAAAATTTGGGGATCATATTTATTCCAAAGGCCGTTTTTCCCTCTGAAAGGCGGGATACCGCTTTCCACAGAGATCCCTGCGCCTGTGAACGCTGCGCATCTTTTGGATGATTTAATGATCTGTGCCGCTTTTTCATACATAAAAGATATCTCTCCTCAAATATATTCAGACCAGGTCCACGACTTCAAAGGTATTAGTCCATAATTCTGCAATCAGTAATTTATTACGAAGTATATCCCCTCGGTCCAGCAGTATTTTGACACATTCCGAAGATTGTAAAGCCGCCACAAAAAGAGCGCAATAGGCCATATTGCCGGTTCTTGTTTCAACCCCTTTTGATTGTTTTCTACTTTTTTCCCCGTATATCAACCCATACCCCTTATCTCCCGGAAAAATACTGGTCACCTGGCCTGTAACCCCTGCAATGGCACCGGAAACAATGGGAATGGATGCTTTTTTTGCTGCATCCTGCAATTTGAATCTTGTATCTATGGAATCCAGGCAGTCCATGACCACATCAGCATCTTTTATCCGTTCAAACATGTTGGATTCATCGATATATTCAACCAGATGCTTTACAATGACCTCTGAATTGACGGCATTTACTCTTTTTTTAGCAGCTTTAGCTTTGGGAATTCCTATCAGATGTTCTTGACTTAAAAGCTGGCGGTTTAAATTGCTGGCCTCAAATATATCTCCGTCAATCAGAGTTAAATGGCCGACGCCGATCCTTGCCATCATTTCACAAACGCTTCCGCCAAGGCCGCCTAAGCCTATCACCGCCACTTTTGAAACGCCAAGTGTCTTTTGTTCCCCACGGGAGAGTGTATTAAAATTTCTATCATAGCGTTCTGCAAATTTTGAGGTTCCCATCATCTATCCACCCCCAACCGGTGGGAAAAGCCCAACCCTGTCATTGTGTTTTAACTGGTATTTGTAATCCTGCCTCTTACCGTTAATAAAGATCAATTTCACAAGTTTAAAAGGAATGCCAAGATCTGCAATAAGCGTCTCCACAGTGGTTTTTTCAGAGAGTTCAAGACATTCGCTGTCTTGTGGAAGATATTTGGACAATGTTACAAACAGCTTTAGATCTATTTTTATCATTATATCTGTTTACACTTTTTGCTTCCGCTGTTATTTAAGATGATATATTATATGGCATAAGTGAATTATTTTGTACATAAATTAAATAAAAAACCCTTAGGAATCATGGAAGAAAAAGAAACCCTTACCATACAAAATCTGGCCCAGGACTTGGCTGCCTTTGCCATTGATAGAACTGACCTGAAAGAACTTTTAGCTGCCATACCTGAAAACAGCAATTCAAATCTGACTGCAATAGAATATGAACTTCAACTTTTAAAAATCCTGAGCGTTGGCTGGGGCATCTCTTTTTTCATGCCGGCCACTGATAAAAACAAAGGACCGTTAACCCAGATATTCTGGGAATTAATAAAAGAATTTTCAAAAAATATTTCGACGCTTACCCAAACCACAACCGGTCAAAACATTGATTATTTTGAAATCTTAAAGGAACGGCTGAACACCTACCTGGAAATAATGCAGGACAATCCAGATGAAGCCCAAAATCCGGCCAATATTATGGGACCTGCCTTTGCCAAGGCCTGTAACTGCGAAAATGATACCATTACCGTTTTAACCGGTACCAAAATGTTTACCCTGACCCTGGGGGCTGTAAAAGAGTATTTAAATGCTGTAAAAATTGATGATATCAAGCTTAACTGAATATATCTTAGGAGAATTTTTCCATGAAAAAACCATTACTGATTTTGTTGGGATTTATTTTAATCCTTTTTTGGGGATGTGCCACACCCGGCCAGAAATTTATTGATATCACCTATCTTGCCCATCATGAAAAAACACAAAAAGGCGAAATCGGGATTACCCCCTTTCAAGACAAGCGATCAGATATGGGCCAAGGCTATATCGGTTACAGGGTATTGCTTGACAACAGCCAGGAGACATATTTAGTCAAAGGCTTGAATCTTGCAGATACCTTAACCCGCATCATCAAGATTTATTTTGAAAAAAACGGATTTTCAACAACCCCTGTTGATCCTTGGGAACTGACACCCGACGGGGTGGTTAAAGCATCCAAAGGATTTAAACAAATCGTAGCAGGAACGATAAACCGGTTTGAGTGCCGTGCAAAGAAAAAAGGGGGCACAACAGACATGATCCTTGATATTGATCTGACTTTATACCTTGGCATTGCAGATAAAAATGCCTTGAAAACCATACCGGTTTGCCTAACCCTTGAAAGAACAGAGCTTATTTTTACCCGTGAAAAACTTGAGCAATTTGTCAACCAGGCCCTTGAGGAAGTCATTCAAAAGGCAATAGTTTTCTAAACATCTTGTAACCGGTGTTTTCAGACATACCTGGGTCGGGTTTTTGTTTTTTCATAAAATTGTTCTATCCCTGTTTTTTTTATTTTTTCATTGATCAACACCCAGCGCTTATACAGGTGCTTGTCAAAGTTGGTTCTGCTACAGGGAAACTCATCACACTGAAAGCAGTAATCAATGTGTTTTTCCTGGTGACAGATGCGTATCCCACAATCTTTAAACAGTTTGCACTGCTCGTTTCGGCATCCCCTGCAATTTTTTGCAGCAAAGTAATCCAGCATTTCCTTGAAATCAGAATATTTGCTGAAAATCGGGTTATCCAGCAGGGTTTCAAACCGATTGGCATAGATATCGAAATTCCCCAGTTTTTCCTTGAGTTTCAGACTGTACCTGCGGATATCTCCATCCACATGGGCAAAGCATTTTTCACAGCTCAAGCCACAGGGGGCCAGTGACGTTTTAATCTTTTCAGATACCATATACTATCTCCTTTCTTTTAAAATAAATTTGATTATAGCAATTGCATTCCAGGAACAAAAGTGGCATAAACGACATTTTTAGAGGCTATATCGACATTTGCTCTTTATTTATGTAAAATTTTAGAAAAGATAATCCGGTTAGGGGAGTCAATGAAAAATGTTCCCATTATAGGATGTTATAACTCCATGGCAAGTACCATTTTCGGTCCCATGGATATCTTGAACCAGGCAGTACGGCTTTGGGACGAGAAATGCAGACCCCTTATGAGTGTTTTCTTTTTTCCAAAGATCATGCTGCCCCTATGGTTATTAAGGCCCAGACGTGGATAGAACAGCATCACACAAAAGCAATTGATTACGACCACCTGACCAAACCTGTTCTGTGATGACCTTATCATTTGGCTCTTAAATTTTTTTATACTTTGATTGACAAAAAGCAGGCTCCTGTCCTATTATACAAAATTTCAGCGCCTGTCGGCGTTGACGTTTATCAGGATGATTAAGGTAAAAGAAATGAATTTTAAAGATTTTTACAGCTTGTTGAAAATCGACAGACGCGCTACAGAAAATGATATCAAAAAAGCCTATCGAAAACTGGCCTTGGAATTTCACCCGGATATTAATACAGATAAAGATGCCGAAGAAAAATTCAAGGCCATCAATGAGGCCTATGCAGTATTAAGTGACAGTCAAAAACGCCATATTTACGACCAGACCGGCAACACCAATTTTGTGGGATTTGACAACATGGCGAACCAAGCATTTCACCGGGGCCGGGGCCGGGGAATGGGAATGGGAAGATGCATGGGAAAGTGCAGTGGTCTATCCGCACTTTTCTCAAGGCGCTCCCGGTATGCAAAACAAACACCGGCAACACCCGGTTCCATATCGGAATAACCTCGCGATATGCCATAACATACATTCCCGTTTATAAAAAACAACTATACAAATCATTCGGATTTCTGTATCATTAATTAACTGGCTCAATAATTTTCTACATACATTTATAAATGGTCCAAACTTATTTTTACAATCATAATAACCTATGAAAGGAGTTTGTCATGGAAAAAAGTGTTTATAAAATAATTGAAGTTGTCGGATTCTCTGAAATTTCCTGGGAAGAGGCTGCCAAAGCCGCCGTTGCAGCTGTTGACAGTTCTGTTCGCGATATGCGCGTAGCTGAGGTTGTCATGATGGATATGCGTTTGGAGGATAACAGGATCGTTGGTTATCGAACCAAATTAAAAGTATCATTTAAGCTTGAATAATTAATCTTTTATTTTATAAAATATTTGATCTGATCTGAAGCTTTGTGCGGTTTCCATATAACTGTCAGACATGATTTTTATTGCTTTTTCAGCGTCTTCCCTGTTGCTGTAAGTTTTTTTAACTTTCCCGGGTGAACCGGCAACAAGGGAATACGCCGGTACTATTGTTTTTTCCAATACAATAGTACCGGCAGCAACCACAGATCCTTTTTTGATCACTGCTTGGTTCATAACAATAGCTCCCATTCCAATCAGGCAATCATCTTCAATTGTGCATCCGTGGATTACACTTCTATGGCCTATGGTAACGCCGCTTCCTATTTTTAATGGAATATTTTCATCCGCATGACAGATACAAAGATCCTGAATATTTGTTCTTTCTCCTATGCTGATCTTATCCAAATCACCACGCAGGACACAGTGAAACCAGACAGAAGATTGTCTGCCAATATGAACATCTCCAATTATTTGAGCTGTCGGTGCCACAAAAACTGTTATATCGAGTTCGGGATTGAAATTTTTATATGAATACAGAGTCATGATTTACCTTTGTTTGATCTAAAACTAGTTTTTTGGTTTCTTTTTTGCCTTGTTTTTTATTTTCTTTTCAAAAGCAAGAAGATCTGCATATTTTTCTTCCAGCTTTTTTCTGTCATCCTCAATAATCTCTTTTGTATTACCGAGTCGTTCTAAAATAACCGTATAAAACCCTTCTTTAATAATAGTTTCAATTTTTTTATCATTAAGATTCTCGATAATCGACATATCAATACAAAGGCAGATACCATCTGTTATGGAAACGACTGAAGCGGTTCTGGGGATGCCTTCAAAAACACTCATCTCCCCGAATATTTCACCGGGATCGGCAAAAGTAGCAATGGGAATACCATTCTGGATCACATCAAAAACACCTTTGATCACCCAGAAAGACCAACTATCGAATTCACCTTCTTTTATAACTATTTCACCTTTATCGTATTGGCACAGCTTTGCAATCCTTTTGTGATATTTTCCTTCATTGGATTCAGGATTAGCATTCAGGATTGTTTTTATATCATGGCTTTCGATGTTTTCAAAAATCATGAATTTTCTCATAATACTGATGATCTTTTCAGACAGCAAATTCGTCTTCAAATCTTTTGGCATGAAATATCTCCCGAAATTTTAAGCAATGATTTAAAAGATATTATATACGATTTTTTTATTTGATGTAAATAAGACTTTGTTAAAAAAACGAACTATGTTTTATTTATTCCAACAAATCCTGCAAGCATCAACGCTATTCCAAGAAAATAATAATATCTGCCATTATCGACAAAATAATGGCCGGCAATAAGCAGAACAATTCCTGCCAGCCCTATAAAACAAAAAATATTTCTCATGCTATCCTCAAATTTAAACTTTTTAAGATTCCATTTTCAATATTGATTTAAAGGACATGAAGATATTTGTCAAAATAAAACTGCAACTTACAAAAAAATATGACGGGTACGGCGAACCGAACCCCCATTGCATAGACATTCAAATTTATATTCTCGAATTGGTTTATGATAATTTAAACTCTTTAGATTCCAGCCTTTAAATTATTTTCCATACTTTTTATTGACAAAAAAGAAGGCCCTATCCTAAATGTAGAGCATAACAGAAAAATTATAGTTGTTATAAACAGTTATGAATATGTCGCCGAATCGTTACCGGGGCAGGAAATTGAGGTGCAATATGAAATCATTGATTTGTCTGATCATCTCCAGCCTATTGTGCTGTTCATTTCTATTGAGTCCTGGACCCTGAACAGGGTGCAGGCCAAAATCCCTTACGGAGTAAAAAAAGGGCGTTACGACATGAAAATCTGTGATGGTCTGAATGCCTGTAGCAACAATATCGGATTTATCGTCAGAAAGGCTTCAAATCCTGATCTTTGTTTTTCTTCTAATGGCCCGGTGATCGGTTTTAAAAAACGTCGGGTTGCCTGCGGTGAC
>JAGLNZ010000247.1 GCA_023139225.1 Desulfobacula sp.
TTTTTGCCAAGGGGTTCAAGAACACGATTTCCTGGAACGAGCGCAACTATGCCGGACGGACCCCGAAACTGCTGGCTGCTCACACGAATCAACAGATTGTCGGCAAAGGTAAAAAGTCAATAACAACCCATGTAACGATCGACAGGCCCGAATACGGCATACTGATTCTGGAACTGAACAAGGATAAACTGCTCAATGAGACTGACCGGATTTCTAATAATTGTTCGGTTGCATTGTATTTCAAAGGATTTAACCAGGACCTGATAATTGCGGATATCAGGCTTAAGACCAAAAATCCGAAAGTAAACCAAAAGCTCACCTTTGACATCACGGTAAAGAACATCGGCAAGGAAAAGGCAGAAGCGAGTACGGCTGGTATCCTTCTCGGCGGCGGCGGCAACGTGGTTAAGCTACCGGCGCCGCAATTGGAGCCGAATAAGAGCTTTACCCGGCGGATAACCCTGCCGGGGTTCAGCATTGCCCAGAAATACCGCATCACTGTGACAGCCGACTATAAAAACCGTATTCGCGAGGTGAATGAGGGGAACAACAAAAAACACAAGACATTCACGGTGAAAAAGTAAGGTTTGGGTATCACTCTTTAATTTCTCCCTCGATTGTATTTGCACCGTATCCCAAATGGGTTAAAAGTGCATTGGCAATTCTCCTTTCAGATGCATTTATATTATAATCGTGGCTTTGAGTTAATCCATTTGCAATATGGCGGATCAAATCCGCCAGCAGCTCACCCCATGCTTCTCTTTCATCTATATCGAAGTTTGATGCTTCTTCCCACATTCCCAATAACATCGACACTTGAATATCTTTATTGCCGATCCAAACTCGAATCATCTCCATAGCATTGGGATCATCTTTTATTCCTTCCGGTATTTTTAATTCATTCATCTGTTTTTCCTTTATAAAGCCAGTTTTATCCTTCACTGAATTTTGGATTAAACTTCACAGTACCACTAATGCCTTTAAGACAATTTTCTTTTAACTCTTTAATCATAAATGCCCTTTATATCTTTTGGGCTTTCTTCTCGAATAATTAACATTTTTATCTCCACTTTTTTTATTCATGATACTCACCAATAAAAGAATTTACTTCTTAGTTCTCATATAAATTGTTGCAGAAAATTAACTGCCGGCATATGGGCAATATTTTTTTTATTTATGAACTGTTTTTTCCCGGTTGCTGAAATCTGATAGAATTTTGCATTGGGGAATTTTTTTTGCAGGTAATGCAAATGGGCACTTGTGGGACTATCCCCCCATTTGCATTCAACAAACATTTGTGCCTGAAGATTTCTTGTTATACAAAAATCAACTTCTCTTTTGTCTGTATCTCTAAAATAACGGAGTTCCACTTGTTCGCCATATACATCTCTTTGATAATGAACCCATTTAAGGAGATGAGACGCTATCATATTTTCAAATCTCGCTGCCATATCCGGAACCAGGCTCCAGTCAAAATGATAATGCTTCTGCTCTTTTTTCACCGCCCGAATCAATGGTGATCCAAAAGGAGCAACACGATAAATCATATAAATATTTTCCAATATATTTATCCAGCGGCTAATAGTTTTGTGTGCAATTTGCAAGTCTTCTCTCAGGGCGTTTAGTGATAATGGAGAGCCTACCAGTTCAGGAAGTCTCAGGGACAATAGTTCCAGCTTGGATAAATCCGAAATTATTTCTATGGCAACACTCTCCTGATTGACCAGTAAAGACCTGTAATTAGTTGACCACCTTTTCGCTTCAATCTCAGATTTTGAGAAATATGGTTCAGGAAAACCGCCAAGCTGCAACAATTGAATAAGATCTTTCTCTTTTGTAATGCCTAATTCTTTTATGGATAATGGGTGCAGGCGCAGATGATGGTATCGTCCCTGGAGTGAGTCACCGGATTTGCGGAGCATATCCAATCTTGCACTTCCAGTAACCATAATCCGATGATCATTATGGAATTCAT
>JAGLNZ010000248.1 GCA_023139225.1 Desulfobacula sp.
GATGCAGAATCAGTTATCAGAGACTTGGCAAGTGTTGTTTTACCGACCTGTCTTGGTCCACTGACAAAAACCATTTTGTTTTTCAAGTCAGACTCGACCTGATCCTGAAGATATCTTTTTTTCATGTCAATATTTATATCTGTATTTTATACCCAAGTCAAATAAAAGCATGTGTATATTGGAGTGCGATCAAAAAAGGCAATTAATTTTGAACATCTGCGGCTTATCGTCAGCATGTTCCTTGTTGAGGTTTCATTTCTATGGCACAAGAGTCAAGAGCAGAACTGACTCCTTTACTGCCGAGATGGTCTATGTGATTGAAATTATTATTGATTAAAATGTTCTTATGAAAGAATCGTTTTAAATTTTTTCTTTCCTTTGATTCGATATATTGTAAAATCTCGATCAATGGTAGCGATTGTATAGATGTCGAATTTTTCTGCAATATACACAAGACAAGAATCAGCAAAATCCATTGGTAAATCACGATATTTTTCAGTTAAATCTTTCAACCGTTCAAAATCGTTATTTTGGATATTGTGTATTTCAACAGCACCTCTGCTTACCCATTCCAGAAAATCAATCTGAGCATTTCGATTAAAATCCAACAAATGAAGCGTTTCTGTTATTGAAGCAAGGGTCGTGATTAAAGGATATTTGTTGGTTTTGATAAAACTAACAGATTCTTCATGATACTTGTCTGATGAATCGAATAAAGCTATCAATGGTCCCGAATCAATTAAGATCTTTTTCATCCCCTTTTG
Source organism: Desulfobacula sp. (assembly GCA_023139225.1). Taxonomy (GTDB): domain Bacteria; phylum Desulfobacterota; class Desulfobacteria; order Desulfobacterales; family Desulfobacteraceae; genus Desulfobacula. The sequence goes on from JAGLNZ010000248.1 coordinate 765, forward strand.
GCCCTTATTTTATCCTTAAAGATTTCTTTTCGATCAGAAGACAAATTGTGATAACCGGATGAATACTTTCCAAAAAGATTTTGTCCTGCCTCCCATGCATTTTGTTTCTCAAGTTTTCTAAGATATTCAAGGATACTTTTCCGAATTAAATCAGATTTTGTAAGACCAAGATTCTTTGCTGTATTAGTTACTGTTTGCTCTAAATTTGGATCAAGTCTTAATGTAATCATTTTTCACCACCTCCGTAATACAAATTGTAATACAACAAAGATATGATGTCAACTGGTTAATTGCATCACGATGCTAAGCGGCGCAGCCGCCGGGAATGTTAACATCACCGGTGAAATCCGGTGCATGTTGATCGTTGGAAATTATTTTAGTTTGCTGTTCCAATATTCAATGTAGGTTGTATAAGTTCTTTTGCTAATCAGGAATTTGATGTGCTGTTTTACATTCAGTCGGTGGGCATGTATGGTTTTTATTCCCATCCTGTGGGCCTTCTCCAATCTGTGGTTTCCATCAATCACGTTATATTGCCTGGGAGAAATTTCAGCTAATATTATAGGCCTGGAGATTTCCACATGTTCCATGTACGATTCGTTGACTGATGAAAAACCAGTGTAAAAATCTTTTACTAACACCTCTTTAAGGTGGATGCTATCAGGATTTCTTTGAATATGGTCGATTATTTTTGTAATGTTAAACTCAAAAATCCCGTTTGGAAATATTTCATCTCCGCTATCAACCGGACATGGACTGAACATATTATCTGCTTTTAGCATCTGTGCCAATTATCTTTCCTGTTCATTTTGGGATTCATCTTTTAGAAAATAACGAAAAAATTAAGCTGCGGCAGATATTAGCCGGAGCTGATATAAAGTAAAATATGATTCACACAGTAAGTATTTACGTGTCGTCACGATAATTCGCCGTCAGTTTTAAATGGCAGGTTCGGCGCCTTCGAATATTATGCAAAGTGTTCTTAAATAAAGGGAATTCTTAGGCCATTGCATTACGGATTGGTCTAACACGCTCAATTTTTTCCATTCTCTTAGCCGAATGTAATGCAGTCCATAAATCGTTTCGTTGTTGTAGGTTCAGCCAAAAATCCGGAGTATTACCGAATACTTTTGCCAGCATTAATGCAGTGTCAACTGTGATAGACCTTTTTCCTGTACAGAGTTCATTCACCGTTCTTCGACTGACACCCATTGCAGAAGCCAGTTGTCCTTGAGTAATTTCTAAGGGCACCAAGAATTCTTCAGTTATCATTTCCCCAACACTTACAGGTTGACGTTTGGTTATTATCATATTACACCTCATCTATATGTATGATTATCAAGATAAATGGCATCCGCCTCACCACGTTCATCATCCCAAATAAAAATAATGCGCCACTGATTATTTATACGTATGGACCATTTATCCTTTAGTTGACCAGATAATTTTTCAAAATGATTGCTGGGTGGGCTTCTCAAGTCAGCATTACTCGTGGCATCATCCAGCAGTTGTAACTTTCTAAATAGTCGTGACCGAATGATAGCTGGTATTCTCTTGGATTGAATATCCTCCACAAAAAAATTCCGAAGCCAATTGTCACGAAAATTTTTAATCATAGCTACACTGTAACACACAGGGTTACATAATACAAGAGTTATATTTACTTGATTATTAATAGCCGACTTTTAAAATCTACGGCTTAACTGTAGCATTTTTTTGTTGATTTGATTTCTTCAACATCAAGGACCTAAAACAGGTTTTCTCTCTTTATCGATCCCTTTGTTCAAATCAATTTTAGCTTTTATTTTTTCTCTGACATTATCAAAAATAGTATAATTTAACTTTTTGTCAGGGAAAAAATCTACAAGTAATAAATCCTTTAATATTTTATTTTTCTTTTTTTCAGAATAGGTATCCCACTCAGCTGGACTTATAAACCAGTAATCAGTTCCGAATATCATCCATGATTCAATAAAACGAATAAACAACAAATCCTCACGATATTTTGAAAGAATTTTTGAAAAGTGACTTTTATTCTCTCTGTTAAAAGAAAAAATGGCTACTGTACTATTTGATGACGGAAGAACAGAAAGGTGAACAGTATATTGTTTTTTTTATTATTTTCAAAATTACTCTTTCCAGCAAGAGCTACTGGAAGGGTAATCCCGCATCTGCCAAAACAAATGAAACAACCCAATACCACCAGTCAATTTTCTTTGGTGCAATTTTCAATTTCATCAAAACTAAGATCAGGAGGTTGCTGCAATGGCGGCACCGGTGGCAATCATCACGCCGCCGGCAGTCCTGTTCAGCCGTTTGACAGAACGCGTGCTGGAAAAAAATATTCTTGCCCGGTTGGCAAGGTATGCATAAAAAGCCAAAACACTTGATAAAACAATAAAAACGGTGACGACAGCAATACAGATATCCACAGCGCTCAAGGAGGTCAGATCCATGAAAGTGGGAAGAAATCCGCAATAAAAAAGGATTACCTTTGGATTTGACAGAGTAATTACCAAACCGCTCAAATAATTACCATATTTTTTACTCTTTTTTTTCTGTACCTCTTGAACCGGTACAGGCTTTGACATCCAGATTTTAACTCCGAGAAAAATCAGGTATGCCCCCCCAATGATCTTGATCACCACAAAAAAATTTCCCATGGCCTGTGAAATGGCCGACATACCCAGGATGGCAAACACCAGAAAAATAATATCACCGGTTACAATTCCTGCGACCACTGTCAAAGACGGCACAAAGCCTGATGCAAGGGATCTTGAAATTGTGGCAAACATACCTGGCCCCGGAGTTACACCAAGGACAAACAATGCTATGGCCAGACTGAAAATCGAAAGCATACTCATATTGGCACCTCATTATTATTCAATTTAAAAGTTGATTTTACTCTATTACTGTTTATTTTCAAGTCTTAAGATTGGAAAA
>JAGLNZ010000249.1 GCA_023139225.1 Desulfobacula sp.
GTGATGTCTTGAACTGTTCCAAATAAATCTGTTGGATTACCCTTCGTATCTAAAGTAATATCACCCTGTTCATGAACAAAGCGGATTTCATTATCAGGTCGAATGATACGATATTCCAAACTGTAAGCTTTTTTTTCTTTTAATGCTTTTTCAGTTAGATTCTTGAACATCACCAGGTCATCCGGATGGACATATTTTATATAAGCCTCATCATTCGCATCAGCTTTTTTTGGAGATAAACCAACGATCCTATACAACTCATCTGACCACCATTTGTTATTTGTTATAATCGTCCTGTTCCAATTCCCAATATGAGTTATCTGCTGCGCTTTAGCAAGACGAGCTTCACTCTCCCGTAGTGCTTCCTGTGCCTGCTTGCGTTTTGTGATGTCCTCAAATACACTGACAAACTCAATGTTGCCGTCTTCGGTTATGCGCGTCACAGCAGAGAGAGAACCCCAGAATACAGTGCCGTCTTTGCGTTTGAACCGGGTCTCATAGTTTGTCACTGGTCCATGTTTATTCAGTTCGGAAAACACCTTTCTATCTTTGGGATTATAATAGTGGGACGAAGCGGGTATTTTTAAATACTCGTCTTTAGAGCTGTAACCGAAAATTTTAAATAGCGTTGAATTAATGTCAGTGATGGTCCCTTTGGCCCCCGGCGTAGATATACTAAGGCCGATGGGAACTATATCCATCAGGTTTTCAACCTTTGCCTCTGAATCCAGCAGTCCGGCTGAGTGTTCTTCCATCAGCCCTTCACGATCATCACGGTATTCCTGTAATTCATGTTCAATCCGTTTGAGCCTTTGTTCCAATTCTTCATAGGTAGGTTTTTTAGCCATCAGAAGGATCTCCAATTTTTAAAAATGAGAAGGATTCATATTTTTGTCAGTTAAAGTTTTTTGCATTATTTATAAATTTTTGGAATACTTTACAATTCGAATGGTACCATTAACAACAAATGATGTCTGGATGGTGACAATCAGAATTTTTTATAGCAACATCATAGTTTCTATGATACCAGAAATATTTTGCTGTTTTTTAAATAAGTCAAATAAGTCAAATAAAAATTAGAATATATTAAAAAGCCTTACAATGCAAAATAAAAAGTTTTATCAGATTGGAAATGAAATACCATCGAGTACTGTTGGTATCAATCCTGACGAGAAAAAGGTTAAAAAAGACCCATGGTGTTTAAATTCAATGGGGATGTCCAAAGCCGGCATCTATATGTGTTGCCAAAAAAACATCACAATATTTTTATTGCCGCAGCGGCAAGATGCGGATTTACAGACCAAAGCCATATGACCCGGCAGTTTAAGCGATGGATAGGTGTCACACCCGGTGAATACTACCGGATCAACGGCTCATAGATTGATTAATGATCCATGGATTATTTTTCAAGGGGTAATTTGGCCTTTACCCATGATTTCAATCCACCTTCCAGGCCTTTTACTTTAAATCCCTTTTCATAAAGGAATCGCGCAGCAATGGCCACTTGTTTTCCGGCATGATCAACGACGACGACTGGTTTGTTTTTTGATATTTCAGTATATTTTTCTGATAATAATGCCAGGGGTATTTTTACACAGCCTTTGATCCATCCCATGGAATAGAGAGAAGCTGTCCTTATATCAAGAATAGTAACATCATTGATAGCGGCATTTAATTTATTGGGCAAAATAGTTTGAATGGACACGTTTGACTTGCTCCCTGACTTTTCAAGCGGATATCCCTTTTTTACCCATTCGGGAATTCCACCACGGAAGGTCATGATATTGGTGTACCCTCTTTGCGCCACCAGACCGGCAGCTTTTTTATACATCACTCACTTGGGTCCCAGGCAGTACGTAACAATCAATGTATTCTTATCATCCGGCAGCAAAATTGTGTTCGCAATGGTATGAAGCGGAACATTAACAGATCCCGGAATATATTGTTCGTTAAACTCCAGATCGCTTAAAGGGTTCAGCAGAAATACGGTTTGTCCGCTGTCCTGTTTATTCTTTAAATCTTTGGCAGTCAAAGTTTTAAAACTTGCCGCAACTGTGATACTGCAAAGAAAAAGTCCTGCCAAAATTACAAAAAATAATGTAATAATAAAGACCTTTCGTCTGATAATTTTCATTCCTCCTCCTTTGACACATTATTATTATTTGTTCCAATCAATCGACCCAGTTCCCTTGCTATCTTACCCATTTCTTCTGCCTGACCAGTCAATTCTTCCGAAGCTGAGGCAGATTCTTCAGCCGATGCAGCATTATGCTGTGTTGTTTTGTCTATTTCGGCAACGGAATCTGCAATTTGCTGAACTCCGGAAGACTGCTCCTTAATCGCAGAGGCAATTTGATTGATCAGTGTTGTTATCTTATCAGAACTTGCAGCCACTCTTTCAAACACGGTATTGGTTTTTTCCACCAGACTGCTGCCTTTTTGAACCTTATCAACTGCCTGCCCTATCAGCACCGAAGTTTCACTTGCCGCATCGGCCGCCCGCATTGACAAATTTCGAACTTCGTTTGCAACCACTGCAAAGCCAGCCCCTGCCTCTCCGGCGCGGGCGGCTTCCACGGCAGCATTCAACGCCAGAAGATTTGTCTGAAAAGCGATTTCATCAATGGACTGAATAATTTTTGATATCTCATTGCTTACACTGGATATCTCTTCCATTGAGCTGTTCAATTCCTTCATAATATAG
>JAGLNZ010000025.1 GCA_023139225.1 Desulfobacula sp.
ATCGGGATCTCTATGGTCAGGGAACTTGGGCCGTTAATGACCGCCATTGTCCTGGCCGGAAGATCTTCCTCTGCATTTGCGGCTGAAATCGGCACCATGCGGATCAACGAAGAGATTGATGCATTAACCGTAATGGGACTTGACCCGGTAAGGTTCCTGATCGTACCCCGAATCATTGCATCCACTTTTATTACCCCGTTGTTAACCATATTTTCAAACCTTATGGGAATACTGGGAGGCGCCCTTGTGGTCACATCCATGGGACACCCCATTATCTCCTATTACAACCAGATTGCATCATTTGTCGAATGGAACGATTTTGCAGGGGGACTGATAAAATGCTTTGTGTTCGGCATTTTGATTGCAGCAACCGGTTGCATCCGGGGATACCAGACCCAAAGCGGACCTTCCGCCGTTGGAATCTCAACCACCCGTGCCGTTGTCACCAGCATTATCCTGATTGCCGTATTTGACGGAATTTTTTCAATTATTTATTTTTATCTGGGCATATGAAACAGATTGAAACAGCCATAAGAATAGAGAACCTCTTTGCAGGGTATGACAATATCCCGATTATTGAAAATATCAGTTTTGAGGTATTGAAAGGTGAGGTATTTGTTATTATCGGCGGATCAGGGTGCGGGAAGAGCACACTGTTGAAACATATGATCGGACTTTTACTCCCTATTTCAGGCAAGGTGATGATTCTGGGTGAAAATTTGTCCCATGCCATTGGAAAAGATAAAAACCGTATCCTGCAAAAAATCGGGGTTGCCTTCCAGAGCGGGGCCTTGTTCGGTTCCATGACGGTGATGGAAAATGTAAAACTTGCGTTAATAGAATTTACAAACCTTCCCGGTTCGGTCATAGATGACATTGCCTGGTTGAAGCTGCAATTGGTCGGGCTTGAAAAAAGCGCCTTTCTCAAGCCTGGTGAACTTTCAGGCGGCATGAAAAAAAGGGCTGCCATTGCCCGTGCCATGGCCCTTGACCCTTCTATCATTTTTTTGGATGAACCCTCTGCAGGACTGGACCCGATTACTTCAGCAGAACTTGACCATCTGGTGACGGATCTTGCATCTTCCCTTGGGATCACATTTGTAATCGTTACCCATGAACTGGCAAGTATTGAAGCCATATCCGACCGGATCATCATGCTGGAAAAAAGTGCAAAGGGAATTATTGCAACCGGCACCCCGGAACAATTGAAAAATGACAAAAGCAACCCATATGTCTATAATTTTTTTAACCGGACAATCTTTAAAGGTGAAAAATGACCCAAAAAGCAAATTACTTTAAACTCGGCCTGTTTGTCATCATTGCATTTGGCCTTGGGGCGGCATTTTTAATCATTTTCGGGGCAGGAGAATTTTTTAAAAAACAACTGCTGACCGAAACCTGTTTCAATGAATCCGTGCAGGGCCTGACGATTGGTTCCGAGGTTAAATATAAAGGGATAAAAATCGGAACAGTCAAATCCATTACCAGCGTTGCCCGGATCTACCAGACAAAGTCGGATTATGTACTGGTCATCCTGTCTCTTGAAGAAGGAATATCCCTGGGCCAGACGGGTGAATCCGCAAAAGTCAGAATCCAAAACGCCATCAAGGACGGTCTGACAATCCGCCTTGCATTTAAAGGCCTGACAGGGGCAGCTTATCTTGAAACCGATTATTCAATGCAAGATCCCAAGGACACTCTTGATATCTCCTGGGCACCCAAAAACATCTATCTTCCGTCCCAGAAAAGCAGCATGAAACAGTTTGGCGATTCCATCAACCAGATTCTTGATAATCTTGCAGCCATCAATCTTACAGGGATTACCCAAGACATTGAGGTTCTTTTAAAAACCCTGGATCGAAAAATCAATGACTTTGACATGAAACGTATCTCCGGTCTGACAGGATCATTGTTAAAAGAACTCAAAGAAACCAACCAAAAGGTCAGTACTGCAATGGGGTCTGACAAGATCAAACGGCTTTTAGATGACGCACAGGTCTCTTTTTCAGAGTTACGAACCATTGTTAAAACGTCTAAAGCACCTATCAACAAGGCTATCAATGACTTTCAAAAAGCGGCTGACAGTACAAAAAATATCACTGCCGGACTTGAAACCAGGCTGAGCCCGAAAATTGACGGACTGTCTTCCAATCTTGACCGGTTGATGGAAAGCCTTGCTGCCACATCCGGGCTTCTGGAAAACATGGTTTGGCTCAATTCCGACAAGATTAAACTGATCATTGAAAATCTTGAGACCACTTCTGAAAATTTAAAACAGATGAGTCGCGACATTAAACGATATCCCGGCAGGCTGCTCTTTGAAAAGCCCCCGGAAAAAACAAATATGGAGAAAAAAGACTGATGCGGCCAAAAATTGCTATTATTTTAATCGGATTTGTGGTTTGCCTGAATATCTTTTACGGATGTGCAGGTTTAAATAAAAAGCCTATTGAAAAAAAATATTTCGACTTAAATATTCATCTGCCCTTTTCAGACCGGAATACTATCAGTCAAGGCGCATCCCTTCTGGTCAAAGAATTTACCATAAATCCCGTATTTGATTCTCATTCTTTTGTTTACCATGTTGGAAAAAACGAGTATGCAACTGATTATTACAACGAATTTGTCAGCTATCCTGCAAAACTTGTGACTGAAAAAATTGCGGAAAATCTTTATGCTTCAAGCCATTTCAAGTCTGCGCTCACAAACATGAAACAGGATATCGACTTTCGCCTATCCGGAAAAATTACAATGCTTTACGGAGATTTTCAGAGCATAAATGCTCCAAAAGCCATTATTGAAATCAGAATGATTCTGGAACAAAAGACAAACAAAAACTTTAAGGTAATAACCGGCAAGACCTACCTGGCCAAAGAAGACATATCATCTCGTGGACCGGCCCACCTTGTCTCAGGCTGGAACACCGGGCTTTTAAAAATTGTGACACAATTTACCCATGATTTAAAAATTCCTTAATCAAAATCCTGGCGGTCGCGCGTGATTTTAAGCTTTCTCATTCTGGATGCGAAAGTAGACCGGTTGATCCCGGAGGTCTTGGCAGCCCAGGTAATATTCCAGTTATTTTTTTTCAAAAGAGATATCACATACTCTTTTTCCAACTGGGGCCAGGTCATGCTGCAAAGGTTGATGACAAAATCATTGGCATCATCTTTGGAAGACACAGAAGGATCACCAAAAGGATCTATATTTGTGTCCTGATTCCTTACATGAAGGGGAACATTTAAAAGCTCAATATATTCATCCTCTGCCGTTACCATAAGATAGCGGATAAGATTTTCAAGCTCCCTGATATTTCCGGGCCAGGAATAAGATACCATTGACTGCATGGCGTCTGCTGAAATCTTTTTTTCAAAAATTCCCGCTTTTACAGATTCCTTTTCAAGAAAATATTTTACCAGCAAAGGAATATCCTCCCGCCTTTCCCTTAACGGCGGCAAATGGACCGGCAGCACAGATAACCGGTAAAACAGATCCTGCCTGAAACTATTTTCAGCAATCATCTGCTTGATCTCCTTATTGGTAGCTGCAACGATCCTGACATCAATATGCCTCACCCTTGTTTCGCCCAGGGGCTTGATCTCATTTTGTTGAAGTACCCGAAGCAAACTTGCCTGGATACTCATGGGCATATCCCCTATTTCGTCCAGAAAGACTGTTCCACCGTCTGCTGCCTCAAAAAGCCCTATTTTATCCCTGGTGGCCCCTGTAAATGCTCCTTTTTTATATCCAAACAATTCGCTTTCCAAAAGCGTTTCAGGAATGGCGCTGCAATTTTGTACCAGAAAAGGTTTATCCTTTCGAATGCTTGATTTATGAATTTTTTCAGCTATTAATTCTTTTCCGGTACCGCTCTCTCCTGTGATCAGCACATGAAATTCCGTATCGGCATAACTTTTTACAAGGTCCAGGCATTTTTGAAAGCTGTGGCTCTGACCAATAATGACACTTTCATGTTTTACTTCTTTTAATGCGGTTTTAAGACTCTGGGTCATTTTCTTTTCATTGGAATATAAAATAGCATTGCTCAGGGCAATGGAACAGATATCCACCAGATTCTGAAGCTGTTCCAGATATCCTTTATCAAGATTAAGACTGCTTTTTTCCGGTGTAGTATCAATGATCTGGACAGCACCATAAACCTTTTTGTCACGGAAAAAAAGCGGAAAACAGAGAATCAGACTGCTTTTGACGACAAATTTATCTTCCACTTCCTTGTAATGACGCCGGTCACTTTTTGTTTCGGCCACCGTCATTTTTTTATTTTCAATCACCCAGCCCACAATACTGGGATGCTGGACATCCAATGAGACTCCCTTGATCTGATCAGTCTCTGCACCGGCAGCTTCAACACACATGTATGTATCGTTTTTTTTTATCCATATGGACCCTCTCTGGACGTTCTGGATCTTTAATAAAGAATTAAGAAATTTTTTCAACAACGTCCCAGGGTTGAGTTCTTTAAAAAGATCAAGATTGGATCTGTTCATGAAGACACCTTTATTAAGTGATTAAATATAACAATTTTAGTTAAATAAAAATAGCGCATGTGAAATAAGAATACAACCCATATTAAATTTAAATAACAAACTCACCTGGTAATCAATATATCTAATAAATTCACTAAGATCAAATACTATTTTGTCATGTTGGCATAAAAAATGAATTAATGAATATTCAAGGGCAATCTGTAAAACCCGTATTTTAATTAAAACAGGAGTTTAAAATGAAACAAAAAATTTTAATTGACAGTCTTGATACAGCCCGGTTTGCCTGCCCCGAATGCAATCGGGGAAAAATCATGCAGCTTTCAGAATATAATATAAAAAGGCAGAATACCAAAGTAAAATGCACATGCAGGTGTGGGCATACCTACATGGTTATTCTAGAAAAAAAGATCGAATCCATACAAAAAACCCAATTGCTGGGTACATTCATCTCAAAGGGCGGGATCAAATGCAGCGGTAAAATGATTATTAAAAAGATGAACAGCAAAGGCCTCATGCTTAAAACAAACATCGAACAGACTATTCTGCCCGGACTAAAGCTTTTTCTTGAATTTGTTCTGGATGACGCAAAACAGTCAATTGTAAAAAAAGAAGTGGTTGTTAAAGCAAAAAAAGGCAAGTATCTAAGCGCGGAGTTTACTTCAGATGAACATTATGACAATTTAGGACCTTATTTGTTTTTTAACAAACTCTATATATAAACAGGGGTGGGTGTTATTTTACCTTGGCACGGCCTTGGGAAAGCAATTTTTTTCCTAAGTCCGTGCTACATTAAAAAATACGGATCAACATCCACGACCAGCCTTACCCCTGACTTAGACGTCACTTTCGGATGA
>JAGLNZ010000250.1 GCA_023139225.1 Desulfobacula sp.
TTAGGCGCAGTTTTATGGGTAAAATTTGAAAAGTGGCAGGAAAAATAGTATGCACATTTCAGAAGGCGTTCTTTCAGGCCCGGTCCTGGCATCCGGTGCGGTTCTGGCCATGGCCGGGGCTGCAATAGGGTTAAAAAAGATTGATTATGACCGCATCGTTCATGTGGCCATTCTGGCCTCGGCTTTTTTTGTGGCCTCATTGATCCATGTAAATATCGGGCCTGCAAGTGTCCATCTGATTTTAAACGGGATTGTCGGATTGCTGCTTGGATTTGCAGCAATCCCTGCAATCTTGACAGCACTGCTTTTACAGTCAATATTTTTTCAATATGGGGGCCTTACGGCATTGGGGGTTAATGTTGTGGTGATGGCGGTTCCTGCAGTGCTTGTACATTATCTTTTTTTACCATTGCTGGGAAAATCATCCACACTTACATTTGTTGCCGGATTTATGGCCGGTATGTTGTCCATATTGCTTTCATCCTTATTGCTGGGGCTGGCTCTCTGGTTCACAGACCAGAATTTTTTGGAAACAAGTCTTGTCATTATTACCGCTCACATCCCTGTAATGATAATTGAGGGGATTGTAACAGGTTTTTGTGTAACATTTCTTTTAAAAGTATATCCTGAAATTATTCCGGTGAAGAAAAAATGACAATAAAACAAATACTTATCTTCACACTCATTTTAGCTATGTTGCCGGCAAGCCTCGCCTTTGCCCACAAGGTCATTATTTTTGCATGGGTGGAAGATGGTATGATTTATACGGAAAGTCAGTTTAGCTCAAAAAGGAAAGCAAAGAATTCCACTATAACTATTGTTAATGAAAATGGCATGGTTATCCATAAAGGACAAACTGACCAGGAAGGAAAGTATTCATTTGCAATTCCTGAAAAGATTGATTCAGATCTTATAGTAAAGCTTGATGCAGGAACAGGACATCAGGCCCAATGGAAAATTGCCAAAAATGAGCTTGTGACCGTTCATTCAGCCAATGATGTCCAGGCAGCCATGAAGGAAAAAGAAATGCTGGAAGAAAGCCCTTCTATCTTAAAAATAATCACAGGTATTGGCATTATTTTTTTGCTGGCTTTTACAATGAAGTTTTTAAAAAGGAAAACGTTCCAAAAATGATCGAAGAAAAATTTGCATCAGGACAGTCATTCATCCACCAGCTTGATCCTAAAATACGGATCATTGCTTCGATTGTTTTATCCTTTGCCGTGGCACTTTGCGATAATCTTTACATTGCAGGATGCTATTTTATTATTTCATTGATTTTAATCATGATGGCCAAATTAAAATGGATAGATGTCGTTAACCGGTTAAAACCGGTTTTCTGGTTTCTTTTAATGATCTGGATCATACTTCCCTTAACCTTTGATGGAGAGGTTATCTATCAATATTCCTGGTTAAGAATAACAGGTCCCGGTGTCATATTGTGTTGCAAGATCACCATTAAATCGATAACCATATTACTATTATTTACAGCCCTTATTGCCACCATGACCATCGCTTCCCTTGGAAACGGCCTTCATAGAATTTATGTACCCGATAAAATGGTTTTTCTTTTATTGATGTCTTATCGATATATTGCAGTTATTGAGGAAGAATACAAAAGACTTTTGCGGGCTGCAAAATTTCGGGGATTTAAACCCGGAACCAATCTGCATTCTTATAAGACATTTGCTTATCTTGCCGGTATGCTTTTTGTCCGGGCATCACTCAGAGCCCAAAGAGTATACCAGGCCATGTTGTGCCGGGGGTTTAACCAAAAATTTCACACCCTTGACGTTTACCCGTCAAATAGATTAAACTTAACATTTTTAATTGGTATATTTGCGGCAAGCCTAAGTCTTGTCATATTTGAAATTATGTGAGTTTGAAAATTTTTTGGGTTGAAGCGTGATTGACAATTCCAGCATTATCAAGTTAGAAGACATTTCTTTTTCTTATCCGGGATCAAATACAAGGGTTTTGGACCACCTGAATCTTGAGATCAACAAAGGTGACAGAATCGGAATGATGGCTCCCAATGGATCAGGTAAGACCACGTTGCTGCATACGATTATGGGGCTTTGCAAACCTGAATCAGGCACCATAGAAGTGTTCGGCAAATTGTTGAAAAATGAGAAAGATTTTATACCGGTTCGTTCCAAAATCGGGTTGTTGTTCCAGGATTCCGATGATCAGCTGTTCTGCCCGACGGTACTGGATGATGTGGCATTCGGGCCCTTGAATCTTGGATTTGCTCCTCAAGAAGCCATTAATATTTCAAGAAAGACCCTTGAAAGACTCGGAATACAAAACTTTGAACACCGTGTGACCCACAGGCTGTCCGGTGGACAGAAACGCCTGGTCGCATTGGCTGCCGTGCTCGCCATGGAGCCTGAAGTCTTATTGCTTGATGAACCGACAGCAGGGCTGGATAACAAGGTTAAAGAAAAATTGATTCATATTCTCAATGCCCTTGATATTTCTTACTTTGTTATTTCACACGAATTTGATTTTGCCAAAGCAGTAACTGACAAAATATATTCCATGGAAAACGGTAAGATTTTAACAGACGATGAAATTCATATTCACCGCCATGAGCATGTCCATAAACATGGCAAACACCCCCATATCCACAAATAATATTTAGGTGAATTTATGAAGAACGCTTTGCCTGACAAAGAAATTACCGGATCTTTGAACAATGTTCTGGAAATTGACCTGTCGTTAAAAACGTTTTCAAAGTTTATAATTTCCAGGCGCATGAGAAAAATGTACCTTGGGGGAAAAGGCCTTGGATTAAAATTATTATATGACAGGCTGAAACCGGGAATTGATCCTTTAGGAGAAGACAGCCTGATTGTTATCATGACAGGCGTTCTTGCAGGAACCTCTGCTCCTTGTTCGGGTAGATTCCATGCGGTTTTCAAGTCACCCCTCACTAGAATTTTGGGTTCTTCCTCCTGCGGCGGGTCTTTTGGACGCCGACTCAAATCCAATGGATGGGATGGAATTATACTTAAAGGCAAATCAGAAAAACCCGTCACCCTTCATATCCATAATGATAAGGTACAATTTTGTAAGGCTGCAAATCTTTGGGGGAAAGACATCCCCGAGACCCAGGCAGCTATAGGCACAAAAAAACAAGAATCCCTGGTCATCGGACCTGCAGGGGAAAATCTTGTCAGGTTTGCCAATGTGGCTGCAGGTCACAGGTATCTTGGAAGAGGCGGACTCGGTGCTGTCATGGGATCGAAAAATCTTAAAGCCATCATTGCTTTGAAAGGTGATTACAAGGTTGTTCCCTATTTTAAAAATAGATTTCAAAAAATTAAAGACAGAGCAAATAAGTATATCAACCAAAATCATGTGTCGTTATTAATGAGGCAGTTTGGTACGGCAGCCAATGCAAACCCGATTATTAAAAACAATATGCTGCCGGTAAATAATTTCACCTATGGCAATCATCCTGATGCAGTTAAGATTACAGGCGAGGCAATTAAAGAAAATCACAACACCCGACATCATACTTGCAAGCCATGCTCAATATTATGCGGGCATAAAGGGGTTTTTAACAAAAGGCTGACAAATGTTCCCGAATATGAAACCCTTGCATTGTTGGGGGCAAATCTTGGTGTTTTTGATCCCAATGATATTTCAAGATTTAATGACATTTGCAACAAAAAAGGGCTGGATACCATATCCTCCGGCGGCACCCTGGCATGGGTCATGGAAGCAACCGGGAAGGGGCTTGTTAAAACAGATCTTAAGTTTGGATCTTCACATGAAATCGTGAAAGCATTGAACAGTATTGCAGATCTTGAAGGTTTCGGCAGACAAATGGCAAAGGGATCAAGAGCGCTTTCAAGTAAATTCGGCGGGAAAGAATTTGCCATCCAGGTTAAGGGCCTTGAGATGGCCGGCTATGACCCAAGGGGAGCCTGGGGCCAGGGCCTGGGGTATGCAGTTGCCAACAGGGGTGCCTGTCATCTGTCTTCATTCCCGGTCGGGTTTGAAAATCTTACCGGCTTGTTAAACCCGCACACCATTCGTGCAAAACCAGAGTTTATAAAATTTTTTGAAAATATCAATGCCGCCGTTAATTCAATGGATATATGCCAGTTTACCGGGTATGGCTTTACCCTTGAAACCTGGTTGATAAGAATGACGCCACATTTAATTTTAAAATTAATAATGCAGAATCTTCCAACAATTGCCATAGCTCTGGTTGATTTTTCATTATATCCAAAATTTTTTTCTGCGGCTTGCGGGATTGATCTGTCTTCTAAACAGTTTTTAAAGGCGGGTGAAAGAATTCATATTCTTGAACGTCTTATGAACACCAATGAAGGCATTCGGAAAGATGATGATACGCTGCCCAAAAGGCTTCTTTTAGAACCCCAGAAAGATGATCCGAGAAAAAGGCTTGTTCCCTTGGACCCCATGTTGGAAAAATACTATAAATTAAGAGGGTATGATGTTGATGGGCTTCCCAAAAAATCTTTACTGAGAAAACTTGAGATTATAATGTAAAATAACGGGTCAGGCGTTCGACAACAGGTTGGCAAGTTCTTTCTGAATACAATAATAAATGTCTTCATCACTGCCATAGACATCAATGACATCTTTGTGATTGATCAGTTTTTCCACAATAAATGCTGTCAGGTAGAGACTGGCAATATTAGGATTTGAAATAAGAGTGCGGAAAGGAGCAACCATGTAATCAATATCAAAATCTTCCGCTTTACAAAGAGCATCAAAACATCTTGCTATCTGTTTTTCAATGCTGGATTTGGAAACGGTTTCAATTAAACCTGTTTCAATGAGTTTCATGGAGAGTTTATTGCTCAAGGCATCTATGTTGTCCCGGATCGTGCTGATGGTTCTGATTCTTTCCCGTTCTTTGGACGATTCTATCTTAGAAAGAAGTTTTGCTTCCCTGTTTCCGGTATAAAAGATTTTAGCCATTAAATTATCCTTAAATTTTTCAAAAATCATAAAATATCAATCTATATATATATAATAAAAACAGGGTGTTTATCAAGCTAAAAATTATAGATCTTCGATAATAATCTGTGCTGCGGTATTTTTAAATTTATTAATTTTTAGTTTAAATGCAATTTTAGAATAATAATCAGGAAGGTTATCCGTGTCGCTGATATTAAAATGAAAGGCTTCAACCTGGTGGCGGGAAATAGAAGAGCCTTTTTCAAGAACCATTTTCCTGTGGTTGCTTCCAATGATATAAGAGGATTTTACACGGATATCTTCACAGATAAATATTGGTTCCGGGTTTGCTGTACCAAACGGCCTTAACCGGTCAATTTCTTTGGCCAGATTGAAATTAACCTCCTCAAGATCAAGAATAGCATCAATGGTCAGGGCTTTTTGAAAATCTTTTTCAGAACACAAGTTTTCCAGGTATCGGTTCAAATTTTCACAAAGCACTGGTAAATTTTTCTTTTTAACCGTAAGACCCGAAGCCATGGCATGGCCGCCAAATTTTTCAAGCAAAGGTTCATTCTCCAGGAGTGCCTGATAAATATTGATATTATTGATACTTCGACCGGAACCAATAGCATAGTCATCTTTGCTTGCCAGTAAAATCACAGGGCAATAGTATTTTTTTGACAGTTTTGATGCAGCAATTCCCAGAACACTTGGATCCCATTGATCATCCCATAAAAAAAGGAGTTTGTTTTTCAACAGGTCCGGGTTTTTTCTCAGCCGTTGTTCAATGCTAAAGGTAATTTCCTTTTCAATTTTTTGCCGTTTGATATTTAACCGGTCCAAAAGTGACGCGGTTTTTTCAGCATTGACAATATCTGTGGCAATGAGCTGCGAGACACAGATTCTGGCATGGGAGATCCTGCCTGCAGCATTGATTCTTGGGACAATTTTAAATGAAATATCATCTGAATCAATTTTCCTGAAATTAATTCTGGAAATTTCAGCAATGGTTTTTAATCCAAGCCTTGTCCCCTGCCTGATTTTTTTAAGCCCTGCAATACAAAGCACACGGTTTTCTTTGATTAATGGAACCATATCTCCAATGGTTCCGATTGCAAACAGATCCAGATAGTCTATAAGATTGGGCTCACCAATTTCCTCCCAAAAGCCTTTTCCCCTGAAAAATTTCCTCAGGGCCATGACAAGAAAAAAGGCAACACCAACCCCTGCAAGATATTCTAAACATGCAGAACAGTCTCCTCTTTTCGGATCAACCACTGCTGCGGCAAAGGGCAGGGTACTCCCGGGTTCATGGTGATCGGTTATGATGACATCAATGTCTTCAAGATTGGCTTTTTCAACGGCTTCATGGCTGGTGACACCACAGTCAACCGTAATAATCAGGTCAATATCCTGATCCACGGCCATTTGAATATGGTCTGCCTGAAGGCTGTAACCCTCTTTGATTCGATGGGGGATATACCATGATACATTGGCGTCACAATATTCAAGGAAATCACTGAGAAGAGCTGTTGAGGTAACACCGTCAGCATCAAAATCGCCAAAAATAAGAATTTTTTCTTTATTTTTAACTGCGGTAAAGATCCGTTTAACCGCCTTGTCCATATCCTTTAAGGCAAAAGGATCAGTAAGATTTTTAAGGCTTGGATTTAAAAAGAACCTAGCCTCTTCAACACTTGTAATTCCTCTGGCAAAAAGCAGTCTCGCTAAAACAGGGTGGCAGTCCAATCCCTTGGTTAAAAGCTCGACGATCTCCTGGTCCGGTTTAAAATATTTGAGTATGGTATCCATTTAATTTTAAAAGAATTTATATAAGCAAATCTTTATAAAGTCAATTTGCATCTGTGAATTTGCTTTACACCGGTCGGGGCATGGGTTGCGACTCATCCGATTCCCTGCAACCCACACCCCGACCTGCTCGGTAAAATCCAGATTTAAAACCTGTCAGTAATTTAGCTCATAATTTCAAAAAAATTAAATTTATGCTTAAGATCAAAATACCTTGTTTGCTCAATTGCATACAAGTGATTGATTTAACAAGAAATATCAAGATATGTTACGTCAAGTCTCCAAGTAAGTGTAATGC
>JAGLNZ010000251.1 GCA_023139225.1 Desulfobacula sp.
GGCTTATGGCACGCCTGGGCAAAGTCCCGGTGTTTGATCCGGCAAATCCTGAAGAGGCAAGGGAAATGATAAAGGCTGCCT
Source organism: Desulfobacula sp. (assembly GCA_023139225.1). Taxonomy (GTDB): domain Bacteria; phylum Desulfobacterota; class Desulfobacteria; order Desulfobacterales; family Desulfobacteraceae; genus Desulfobacula. The sequence continues at coordinate 82 of JAGLNZ010000251.1, forward strand.
TTGATCTTTCCGAAGAATTCCAAGTACCTGTGATGGTCAGACCTGCCATCAGGGTCTGCCATGCACGGCAAAACATTAAATATAACAAACTTGAGAGTAATTTGACCAAAGCTGATTTTAAACGAGAGCCGGCAAGATGGGCATCCACGCCAAAATTCAGGTTTATGCAGCACAAGGCATTGAATGAAAAGCATATAAAAATCAGCAAAAAATTTGATATCTTTGCACCTTTTAATATGCATACCCTTGAAAAAGGAAAATCTTATCCATTCGGTGTTGTGACCGGCGGTGTTCCCTCAAGCGTGGTTCAGGACATGTTTGAAGAATTCGAAAGAACTGATATCCCGGTCCTGAAACTGGGTGCGCCTTATCCTTTCCCGGAAAGACTGGCCGATGAATTCATGGATGCCTGCCACAAGGTATTGGTGCTTGAAGAGACCGATACGGTGATTGAATACATGTTAAGGGACAAGCGCAAAACCTTGGGACGGCTCTCCGGCCATGTGCCCATGGAAGGTGAGCTGGTGCCTGAAAAAATAGAAGGGGTGTTGAACAAGGCTCTTTCCGACTGCGGACTTTCTCCTTTGTCAGACTTTGACTGCGGACAGGAAGCCTTCGGTCTAGTGGGAGATCTTGAGCTTCCGATTAGAAAACCGACCCTGTGTCCCGGATGTCCTCACAGAGCTTCGTTTTATTCTATCAGAAAAGCCTTGCCTAAGGCCATTTATCCGTCTGACATCGGATGCTACACCCTTGGAATCAATTTAGGTGTTGTGGACACGGTCCTTGACATGGGGGCCGGGATTACCATGGCTTCAGGATTCTGGAACGCCTATATCCAGGATGATGTGAAAAAACCCATTGTGGCCACCATGGGGGATTCCACTTTTTTCCATTCCGGCATCACAGGACTGATCAACGCGGTTTACAATGATTCCAGGTTTATACTTGTGATCCTGGATAACCATATTACGGCCATGACCGGAATGCAGCCGGCCATTACCCAGGAAGACCGGGTGGACGGCAGTAAAGGCAATGCTATCTCTCTTGAAACCATTGTCAAAGGCTGCGGTGTTGATTATCTTAAGGTTCTTGATCCCTTTGATACGAAAAATATGATCCTGACGGTCAAGGATGCCGCAGAATATGTAAATGATCCTGACGGCGGCATTGCCGTGATCATATCCCGCCATCCCTGTGTGATCGGGTTCAAGGATGAGGCTATTCCCGAAAAGATCCCGGTAAAAATAACGGATGAATGTGATGAATGCGGATTCTGCCACATACGATTTGAGTGTCCTGCCATGTATCAGGATAAAGAAACTGAAAAGACTGAAATAAACAAAGTACTTTGTGCCGAGTGTGGTGTCTGCTTACAGATCTGCCCACGGGATGCGATTGAAAAAGCATAAAACCTTTACGGAGAAAAACACTTATGAAGACGATCAATTATGTATTAACCGGTCTGGGCGGACAGGGAATCCTTTTCATGACCAAGATCTTTGCCACAACTGCTTTAAATAAAGGATATAATA
>JAGLNZ010000252.1 GCA_023139225.1 Desulfobacula sp.
AGAGGAAAACAGTTTGAAGAAAATCTTATGCAGGCTGTCAAAACACTCCCGGAAAAAATAAGGCTGGTTTTTGTTTTAAATACTTTTGAAGGGCTCTCATATGAAGACATTGCAAAAACGCTCAATATTAAAAAAGGCACGGTCAGTTCCAGGCTTCATTTTGCAAGAAAAAACCTTATCAATTCATTGGGGATAAATGATTAAAGGGGTGACTTTCATGAAAAAATCGTGCAATAAATATACATCAGAAGATATCAGCAGATTTGTTGACAATGAACTTTCCGAAAACCAATATCATGCCTTGACACAGCACATTATTCATTGTCCTGCCTGCAGCCGCCTTGTCGAACAGTATAGATCCATATCCGATGTGTTCAATGATCATGCGGATCAAGAAATTTTAAAAATTGACCGCACAGAACTGAAACAAAAAATAGAATACGCCACACAAAATTCAAAGGGCACATCATTGGGAAATGTTTTTGGATTCTTTGGCAAAAATATTTACTTGAAACTTGCATCCATTACTGCAATAGTGATGATCGGCCTGTTTACGTTTCAGGGGGATCTGTTGGGTCCTTCAGGGCCAAGTGCGATTGTAAAATATGTTGACACAGATTTTTCATCCGTTATGATTATTGAAACTCAAAAGAAACAACATACTATCATCTGGTTTTCTGAAACCTGATATAAAAAAGGGGAATCATGGTCAGATTAATTAAAATCATATTAATATTTACAGCAATATCCTGCTTTTATTTTTTTACGCAGCCTGCCTTTGCAAAAAACCAGGTTTTAACTGATGTAAAAGTAATTCATGCTTCAACAGGGTCCAAACATGTTGACCCAGGTCTGAAAGGAATCTTTTCCGAACTTAAATCTGTGTTTAAATATACCTCATACCGGCTTTTAAAGGACCAGAGGTTAAACCTGCGCTTTAACCAGAAAGGCCGTGTGAATCTGCCGGGAAAAAGAACTCTTATTGTCATGCCATCTGATATGGAAGGTAAAAGAATCCGTTATCAAATCAATATCCAGAAAAATAATCATCCAATTTTTCAAACCCGGGTGCTGTTGAAAAACAATAGCAGCATCACTATTGGCGGCCCTCAATTCAATAATGGCGTTCTTTTGTTTAATATATCCGGATCAGTGCAATAAACTATTAACTTTTTTTCTGAAGCATTATAGACGCCTCTTTATTTGATCCCAATAATATAGACAGCCATTTGGTTGATTCCTTTCCGCTCAAAGCAATTTTGACTGCCATAGTCAAGGGAACCGAAAGCAGCATACCCACCGGCCCCAATACCCATCCCCAGAAAGCCAGTGACAAAAAAACCACCAGAACGGAAAGTCCGATTCCCTGGCCCATGACCTTAGGCTCAATCACACTTCCCACCAGTATATTAACAACTAAGAAACCAAGTGCGGCCATACCTGCAGCCAAAGGTCCCAACTGGATGAGTGTAAGGAGAACCGCCGGGACAGCGGCAATGATAGAGCCGATATTGGGAATATAGTTTAATAAAAATGCAAACACACCCCACATGACCGGGAAATCCACACCCTGAACAGCCAGCCAGACGAAGATGACAATTCCCGTTACAAGGCTGGTGAGAGTTTTTATTCCCAGATATCTGTTCACACCGGCTATAATTGCAGAGAATTTTTCAAGATCTGTATTTTTATCATTAAAAATTGCACGCAATTTATTGGGGAATCCTGCCGCTTCCGAGAGAATAAAAATAAATGTTAAAAAAACAAAAAAGGTATTGGTTAAAACGCCCCCCAGGCCATTCAGCGTATTGGCAACAAGTCCAAGAATACGGCTTGGATTAAATATTTCTACAATTTTTTCTGTTTCAAATTCCACTCCATATCTGGACAGGATCTGTAAACTTTCAAAGGTTAAAATTTTTAATCTCTCCTGGTAAAAGGGAATATTGCCTGAAAAATCTGCAATTGATGAAGATACAAGAGTCACTAAAAGCATTTGTATGAAAATTACACCAAGCATAAGGACAAGGATGCCCAGCATACTTGGAACACCTTTATTCTGCATCCAGAACAGCGGAGGTGCACAAATAATAGATAAAAATACAGCCAGTAAAAAAGGGACAACCAGCACTGCAGCGGTTTTCATTCCGGCCACGACAATAACAAATGCCGCAAACTTGATTAAGGGACTATTGCGATAAGATATCACTTCCATAATGATCATACCTTTCATTATCTTTGATTTTAACCACTTGGTTTCAGGCCCGATTATAGGGTCAAGAACATAAAAAAGATATCTTTGTCAAATTATTTCTCAAAATCAAACTCAGTAACCGTTTTATTTCTACCGGTCTTTTTTGCCTGGTACAAGGCGTCATCCGCTCTTTTAATAATTTACTGAGCATTTGTAAAATATTGTCCCCAATAAGATGACCATATGTATCATTCACATTTTTAAAGTGATCAATATCCAACATAATGACAGATACCGGCTCATGGGTTGTCTTTCTCTTTTCCAGAACGTCAGCCCACCGCCTCATCAAATCCCCGCCGGTTAAAAAGCCGGTCAACATATCAATTTTGGCAACCTGCTTAATCCCTTCAAGCTCTTTACTCAGTATGTTGATTTCAGCCCTTGTTGAATCAAGCTGGCCTTTAAGGGTTTTACTGGATTCAACTATTGATTTTGTTTCTGAAATAATGCTTTTCGCAATTTTGCTGATAGTATCCAAAGATGTTGTTTGGCTCAGCTCCTTGGTATATGTATCTACTATATTGCCCTGGGTATCAATTTCATTGCTTGACTTGCTCAGGTAGCTGGTCATTTCTGCCAGTATTTTTTGGAATTCTCTGGCTTTTTTTTCAGCAAGCAACGCTTGATTGTCAACCATATGCTTTTTAAACAGTTTGGTAATGATATTGGAATCAATGGGTTTCTTTTTTTCGATTAATAATTTTATATCCTTGATCAACTGCTCATCTCTCCCAATGGCATATTCATACCACATTAAATAGGAAATAGGATTATAGGGAAGTTTATTTTTGGAAATACTTTGCAGCGTCATCCTTAAATATTTCCCTGATTCCTCAACCGACTCTGGATATGTGTTGCTTATCATTTTTAACTTATTTAAAATATTATGTTTATTTACCAAAAAGTATAAATACTATCTTTATATCCGACTGTCAACGGTCATTTCAGCGCTCTGGATATTTGCCATAAGGAATTTACCATAACCCGTTCCCTGCTGATCGCCTTACGTCCGCTGGATGGACATTGCTACAAGCTCTAAGATTACTTTCGCTGACCGCCATGAACTC
>JAGLNZ010000253.1 GCA_023139225.1 Desulfobacula sp.
AAAGCCCGAAAGAGTCAGGAAACAAGATTTGCAGAATCAAGTATATTCAGTAATGCCAGGATGCACAGCCGCCACTTGAAAGCGTTTTGTGCCCTTTCTTTCGAATGTGAGAAAATTCTTGAACAGGCCCTTGATGTTCTTGGGTTCTCTGCCAGGGCCTGCCATTCCGTCATACGGGTGGCAAGAACCATTGCAGATCTTGACAATGCACCCAAGATTGAGCGGAACCATCTTGCCGAAGCCATCCAGTACAGAAGTTTTGACAGGGGGACTCAATAGATGATAATTAATGTGCAAGATAACCATAAAGCTAAAAAAATATAAAATATGATTAAAAAAGATATTTTTAATAATGATGTCAAAGCGCAGTTCAAAGCGTCGGCAAAAGACAGGATTTACCGATTTATCATGGCTGACCAAATGATCAGGGGTGCGGTTGTCCATTCCACCCGGATGGTGAATGAAATGAGGGCAAATCATGACTTGGGGCCCTTGGAAACCCTGGTGCTGGGACAAGGGTATATCGCGGCAAGTCTTCTTTGTTCGGGCCTTAAAGCTAAGAATGACAAGGTCAGTATGAATATTAAATGTTCAGGGCCCATAAAAGGACTGGATGTTGAATCAAATGTATTTGGAGAAGTCAGAGGATATCTTAAAACTCAACAGATAGAAGTAAAACATCCTGAAAAGATTAAATTTTTGTCAACGCTTTATGGAGCCGGCTTTCTTACGGTGACAAAATATCTGGAAAATGCACCCACACCTTATTCCGGCCAGGTGGCACTTGAGCATGGGAGTATTGCAGAAGATCTGGCCAATTATTTTTTAGTATCCGAGCAGATCCCCACCGGGTTTAAGTTAAGTGTTTTTTTTAATGATCAAGAGGAGGTTAAGGGGGCAGGCGGAATTTTTCTCCAGGCATTGCCGGGTGCAGATGCATCCAAGGTTATTGAAGCTGAAAAAATAATTCAAAGCATTGATTCTTTGGGTGAAGAATTTGCCAAAGGAGGCTCTCCCGAACAGATTATTCATAAGGAGTTTTTAAACCTTAAACCGAAATTTTTAAGCAACAGCAGGGTGGAATTTTTTTGCAGATGTTCAAAAGACAGAATGCAAAGATATTTAAAAAATCTGCCAAAACAAGAAAAAAAGGATATGATCAAAAACGGCCCGTTCCCTGTAGAAGTACGCTGCCATCATTGCAATTCAGCATATAGGTTCAGTAAAGATGACTTACAGGTCTTTGGGGAATAAGTCATTATGAGGCTTGCCGTTATTTCAGATATTCACAGTAATCTGGATGCATTTCAGGCTGTGCTGGATGATATAGCGATATTATCAATTGATGATATTATCTCGCTCGGTGATAATATTGGATACGGGCCCCAGCCCGAAGAGGTCATTGTCAATTTAAAACGGCATGCCATTTCATCTGTTCTTGGAAACCATGAACTGGCACTTTTAGATGAAGATTATTTAAGAACCTTCAACCCTTATGCAAGAAAAGCACTGGCCATCAACCGCAAAAAATTGTCTGAGCAGGCCTTAAAATATATTTCAACCCTGCCATCCTGCCTTGTCCGATACGGGTGCCGATTTGTTCACGGAGTACCGCCGGATACCATTGCAAGCTATATTTTTAATGAACCGGATCAAAGGCTGATCAATATCATGGGGCGGCTTAAAGAACAGATTACATTTGTCGGTCATACGCATCAATTAGGGGTTTATGAGCTTGACCAGGGGGAGCTGAAAAAGAAAAAATTAATAAAATTAAGAGTTTCTCTTGCAAAAACCGGAAGATATATTATAAATACCGGTAGCGTGGGACAGCCACGCGACGGCTATAATGAAGCTAAGTATGTCATATGGGATTCAAGTAGAAATACTGTAGAATCAAGGTTTGTATCCTATGATTATCACAAGGCTGTTAAAAAGATAAAAAAGGCAGGCATACCTAAACAATATGCTGTCCTGCTTGAAAAAGCAAATATCTGATATAAACCCAAAATAATAGAAGGAAAGGTGCTAATAATGTGTAATCATTGCAGTGATCATACTCATGACCACCATCATCCTGAGATTGTTCAGCTTATGCCTGTGCAAAATAATCTGTATGCTGTTTACAATACAAAGGAGCCCTATGACTTTGCTGTTAAAGCAGGAAAAGGCAATATCAGCCTTGTTCCAATACTTTTTATGGCCCTGATTAAACATGGCGAAAAAACCATGGTGGAGGGATTTTTTGCTTCCGGTTCCATTAACTCATGCGAAGATATTGAAGGTTTCAAAGGATATGCCGCATCCCTTGAAGATGCAGAAAAATTATATTCATAACAATTGTAAACAGCTCTTAAACTAAGGAGAACAGATGCATAAATTATTGAATGACAGTCCGGGTGAAAAAATAATGCTCTTGGGGAATGAAGCCATTGCAAGAGGTGCTATTGAGGCGGGTGTGGCATTTGCCACAACCTATCCCGGCACCCCTTCTTCTGAAATTTCCCTGAACCTTTTCCAGATGTCCCAGGAATCAGATTTTTATTTTGAATACAGCACCAATGAGAAAGTGGCACTGGAAGTTGCGGCTGCTGCCGCCAATTCGGGGCTTCGTACATTCTGCATGATGAAACATGTTGGGTTGAATGTTGCTGCCGATCCTTTGATGACATTGGCTTATGTTGGGGTGACAGGCGGCATGGTTATCCTGACGGCTGATGATCCGGCCATGTTTTCAAGCCAGAATGAGCAGGATAACCGGTATTATGCCAAGTTTGGCAATCTGCCCATGCTTGAACCCTCTTCAGTACCCGAAGC
>JAGLNZ010000254.1 GCA_023139225.1 Desulfobacula sp.
CCTTTTTCGCCCAGGGAAATGGTTCTCAGGATAAATCGTGTGTTACAGGAAAGAAGTCTTAAACAAGAAGCAAAAATGGCCCACGAACAACTCAAGGAATCTTATATTGATTCCATACATCGTCTGGTCATGGCAGCAGAGTATAAAGATGAAGACACCGGGGATCACATTATCAGGATCGGGCAGTATTGCTCTCTTATGGCTGAAAAATTAAATCTTTTAGATGAATATAAAGAAATCATTTACTATGCGGCACCCATGCATGATATCGGAAAAATCGGCATCCCGGATAAAATTCTGTTAAAGCCGGGCAAACTCACCCATATCGAATTTGAGACCATTAAAACCCATACACAGATCGGGGCAAGGCTCTTATCCCGATCCAAATCAAAGATCCTGCAAATGGCCCATGAAATTGCCCTGAACCATCATGAAAAATTCAATGGAAAGGGGTATCCCAATCAATTAAAAGGGAACAGCATCCCTATCTCGGGACGGATTGTCGCCATAGCCGATACCTTTGATGCCTTAACCTCAAAACGACCTTATAAAGATCCTTATCCACCCGAGATCACCTATGATATCCTTAAAGAAGAAAGGGGGAAACACTTTGACCCTGAGATTCTTGATATTTTTATCGCCAATTTTGATCAATTCCTGGAAATCAGGGGCAAGGTCGGTACATTTGAAGGTGAAGCCAATAAAAATTTCATGCTCAGTGAAAGGGATAAAACAAACATCCACTCAGGAAAATTCAAACCACCGGCATCTGTCCATCGCGTATCTACAATTTTAAGAGAATCCTTCTGAATGGCCCGGTCAATGGTCCTGCTGCAAGGCACCAGGTCCTGGGGAATAATTTCTCTGATTTTATCATCTTTTGTAATGATCTCTACACCAAGTCCGTCAAGAAGCGGCTGGGAAATACCGGGTGATATGGGAAGCAGGAGTTTTGCAATGGTATGGGCAATTTTTTTACCCAGCTCAAAATGAGGTGTGGGTGAATTAATAAACAAAGGTTTACGCAAACCAGCCTGTTTTGCATAAACTTCAAACAGCTGCCTGTAGGTTAAAATATCCGGGCCGCCAATATCATACGTCTGACCGGTCGTCTCGTTATTTTCAAGGCATTTTTCCAGATAAATCAAAACATTTCTGATACAGATAGGCTGAACCTTTGTATCAATAATACTCCTGGGAATGATAAAAAAGGGCATTCTTTCTGCAATATATCTGAGCATTTCAAAAGAGGCACTGCCCGATCCAATAATATGTGCTGAACGAAAAACAGTGACAGGCACCCGGCCTGACTGAAGAATTATCTCAACTTCCCGCCTGCTTTTAAGATGTAAACTTGCATTGGGTTCATTGCCGCCCAGGCCCCCCAGGTAGATGATCCGCTTAAGACCGTGCTTATCAGACGATGAAATAAAGTTTTTGGCAGCCCTGCGGTCTGCATAGGCAAAATTCTTATGCTCCTCAGACATTGAATGAACAAGATAATAAGCCACGTCACAATCCTTTAACGCCCCTTCCAGGCTTTCAGGATTATGAAAGTCTGCTTTGACAAGCTCAAGGTTGGGGTAATCTTTCCATGACCTTCCCTTAATTTTATCCATGGACCGGGCCATAGCCCTGACCCTGTAGCCGGCTCTCAGCAACCGTAAAACAAGCCTGCCGCCAATATAACCTGTGGCGCCTGTTATTAAAATCAATGAATTTTTCATAAAAATTTTTTCCTCTTTCTATACAATACTTACAATCATATCTATTTTCAATATTCTTGAGCATGGTAACCAGAAAACATAAGGTTCATTTCTCAAATTAAATCGTGTTCCATTGATTTTAAGCACGGCGGGGTATCTTCTTTGCAAGTGCTTGACTTATTGTGAAGAATTGAATACGAAAATATAAAATATGTCCTTTAACCTTTTTGGAGGATAATTGTGGCCAAAATACTGGTGGTTGATGACGAGCATTCCATTCTTGAAACCCTTCAAATGTTTCTTGAGGAAAAGGGTCTAAAGGTATTTACGGCTGACACCGGCGCAAGGGGCCTTAAAATCTTTAAAAAAAAACAGCCCCAGATTGTTATCCTTGATATCCGGCTGCCGGATAAAAACGGTCTTGATGTGCTCAAATCCATGATGAAAAATAATTTTCCATCCAAAATCATCATGATTACAGCTTTCCAGGATATGGAAACAACCATCATGGCTATGAAAAGAGGGGCATTTGATTATATTCACAAGCCCCTTGATATTGATCAGGTTGAACAGGCGGTTGACCGGGCGGTCAGTATTTTAAAAATTGATAAAGAGACCCCTTCCCTTAAAACCATTAGTATCAAACCCTCCAATCCCCTGGCGATCATTGGTAAAAGTGAAAAGATGCGCAATATCTTCAAAATGATGGGGCTTGTGTGCACCAGCCGCGTAAATGTTCTGCTCCAGGGAGAAACCGGAACAGGCAAAGAACTGACTGCAAGAGTGATTCATATGAATTCTTTTTTCAAGAATGATCCTTTTATCGTATTTGACTGTTCTGCCGTAGTGGACACCCTGCTTGAAAGCGAATTATTCGGTCATGAAAAAGGCGCGTTTACAGGGGCTGACCGAACCACAAAGGGAAAGATCGAACTTGCCGGTAACGGGACTCTTTTTTTAGATGAGATTGCCCAGCTGCCCTTAAAAATCCAGGGGAAACTGCTTGGGTTTTTACAGAGACGCGAATATACGCGGGTTGGGGGAGCCACGGTGCTAAAATCCTCCTGCCGTATCGTGGCGGCCTGCAATAGTAACCTTTCCGACATGGTGAACAAGGGCCGGTTTAAAGAAGACCTTTTTTACAGGCTCAAGGTTTTCACCATCCAGATGCCTCCCTTAAAGGAGAGGCTTTCTGATATCCCGTTGCTGGTAGAACATTTTTTAAACAAGATCAATCTTGAACTTGGGACGATGGTCACCAAAATCCAGAAAGGGGTCATGGAACAACTCGTAAATCACACCTGGAAAGGCAACGTGCGGGAGCTTGAAAACACCATTGTCCAGGCGCTTGTGGGGTGCTGCGGCAACGTGCTTTTAAGGGATGACATTGATAAGATTCTGACCCTGAACAGGTCTTTACCCGTCATGGGGCTTGAGTCTTTTTCCCTGGCCCATGTTGAAAAAGACCATATCAAAAAAACTCTTTCAAAGCTGAACTGGAACAAGTCACAGGCCTCAAAGGTGCTGGGCATTACTTTGCCTACATTACGAAGCAAAATCAAAAAATACAATATAACACCTGTTTAATTTATTTTTTTGGTTATAGTGTAAAATTTTTTCTAGCCCATAGAAAATAATTTTCTAGTAAATCCGATAAAAATCAAAATTCCATTTAAAAATCCTTTTTAAATTATGATGTGAGCTCAAGTGAATGAAAGTGATTCAGTATTTTTGCATCATTTTATTTTATTCCGGCACACCGTTTGCAATCAAAAGAAACAACTTCTTATGAATGTTGTGCTAAAATAGTACGTTGCTTGTTTTCAAGGTTTGTCCTCATTTTGAGAATTTATTTTACCATGTGTCACTTGCAAGAATGAATAAAAACATCTTGGAGCTGGATATGAAAATAAAGTCACTAAAAGACAGTGAGAAAGAACATCTTTTAAACGTCCTTATAAAAACACAATGGGATCTTGAAAAAACATCCCGTCTGTTAAAAATATCGTTGCAGCAGGTTAAATCTAAAATCAAGGAGTATAAAATTAGCCGGCCTGATCCACAAGGATCTTAAATATTATTAATAACGATAATGTTTTAACTTTAAGGAGAACGAGTATGAGAAAGCGTATCAGATTAAGAGTTTGTCTTACCCTGTTTGTATCCATGTTTTTCCTGTTATGGGGAACCCATGCTTTTGCCGAAAAACCCATTATTATAGGCGCTCCCTTGTCTGTCGCCTATCTATACGGATGGGATGCTGAAAGGGGCATGAAGCTTGCCGTGGATGAAATCAATGCCGCAGGCGGTGTTAATGTAAATGGTAAAAAAAGACCTTTTAAGGTTGAAGTTATCGATACCCGTGACCTTGAACCGGGTGTCCCTGTGAGTGAAGCATTGATGGCACTTGAAAGACTGATTTTAAGCAAAAAGGCGGATTTTATTCTTGGCGGACCAAACCGTTCGGAAGCAGCTCTTGCCGCCATGTCTTTATTATCCAAACATAAAAAAATCTCCATTGTGACCAGCGGTGTTTTAACCCCAGCATATCATAAAACAGTGGCAAAACAATATGACAAGTTTAAATATTGTTTCAGGATTCACGGGGAAGCCGTCAACCTGATCGGTGAAATGATAGCTAACTTTGCAGACCTGAAAGAAAGATACGGACTCACCAAGGTGTTTATCATGGCCCAGGATGTGTCCCATGCAAGGGGTGCGGCAAAGGTAATGGGAAAAGTGGCAGGGTCCAAGGGATTTGAAGTCACCGGGACTGAAATCTTCCCCACAGGCACCTCAGACTTTTCCATGGCTCTTTTAAAGGTCAAAAAAACCGGTTCTCAAATCATCAATATCTGGATGGACATGCCTGAAAGCGCCATTCTTTTAAAACAATGGTATGATCTTAAAATACCGGCACTGCCTTTTGGTTCCACATTGGCTGCTGCCGAACAACCCGGTTTCTGGAAAGCTACAGGAGGTAAGGGCGAGTATACCCTGTGCAACGTGGTCAATGCCGGCAACGCCCCTTCCGATGCCACGGAATGGACCATGAAATTTTACAATGCCTATGCAAAAAAATGGGGTGTTGAGCCTGAAGGCCTTGGATCATCCAGCTCCTACATGGCTGTCTATGTATTAAAAGATGCCATTGAAAGAGC
>JAGLNZ010000255.1 GCA_023139225.1 Desulfobacula sp.
TGACATTGCAGAACAGCTGAAACGCCAGGCCGTTGGGGAGGCATTGTAATATGAATTCATTTAAGAGAATGATTTCATTCATGAGTGCCCATCCCACGGCTTCAAATCTTCTTATGATGCTGTTTATCGCCCTGGGCATAATTTCGGTTATGGACCTGCAACGCGAAACCTTTCCCGACTTTTCAAGCAATGCCGTTGAAATTACGGTAACTTATCCCGGTGCCACTGCCGAAGATGTGGAATCTTCCATATGCCGCCGCATCGAAGACGTCATTGACAGTGTGACCAATATTGCTGAGGTCCGGAGTACGGCCATGGAAAACAGGGGCACTATTGTGGTGGAAATGGTGGAGGAGGGAAATATCATCGAGTTTTTCAATGATATCAAAACCGAGGTGGAAGCCATTAATGATTTTCCGGAACAAGTGGAGGATGTGATTGTCAAGCGGGTCAACCGGACCGATCAAGTAGTGTCCGTAGCGGTTACCGGACCCATGAGCCCCTTGCATTTGAAGCTTTACTGCGAGGAACTTAAGGATCGGCTCAAGACCCTTGATATGGTCTCTCAGGTGGAAATCCTGGGGTTTTCCGGCCACGAATTTTTAATTGAAATTCCGTTTTATAATATGATGCGCTTAGGGCTTTCCCTGCCTGATATCGAAAGGGCTGTGTCATCACAGAGTCTGGATCTGCCGGCGGGAAGCCTGGAAACAAGGGATTCAGACATCCTGATCCGGTTTTCCGAAGAAAGAAAAACCCTGTATGCTCTGGAGAACCTCATTGTAGTATCCGGGAAAACAGGTGCTGAAATTCGGCTGGGGGATATTGCCGGGATCTCTGACCGGTTCATGGAGGATGAAGACAAAATTTTATTTGACGGGAAAAGGGCCGGACTGCTTCAGATCAGTAAAACCAAGTCGGAAGATTCCTTAAGAGTTCTGGATGCAGTGACAGCCTTTTTTGATGAAGAGCAGGCAAGAGCCCCTTCAGGCATCATTTTTACCATCACCCAGAATGTATCCAAGGTAATCCGGGAGCGGCTTTCGATGCTGGCTGTGAACGGAATTCAGGGGCTGATCCTTGTGTTTTTTGCCATGCTGCTGTTTTTCCCTTTTTCTTTTTCCTTTTGGGTGGCCATGGGCCTGCCGGTCTCCTTTCTGCTGACCTTTTTCTTTATGAAACATATGGGGCTGTCCCTGAGTATGCTGTCCATGGTGGGCCTGCTCATCGGGCTTGGCCTGCTCATGGATGATGCCATTGTGATTGCTGAAAATATTGCCGCCCACCTTGACAAGGGGAAAAAAGCCTTCAACGCCGTTGTAGACGGCATATCCGAAGTGGCGGCAGGTGTGTTTTCTTCATTTTTAACCACTTTGTTTATTTTCGGGGCACTGGCCTTGAGCATGACAGGGGATATCGGTAAAGTGCTTTACGTGATTCCCGTAATTTTGATCATAACCCTTTCTGTGAGCCTGGTGGAAGCCTTTTGCATTCTTCCCAATCACCTGTCCCATTCCCTGGCCGGGCATGCTGCAGCCAAACCGAAAAACATTTTTCGGCAGAAAATTGAACATGGCATGGACTGGATCAGGGAAAAGCTTCTTGGCCGGCTTGTGGATACGGCTGTCAATTTCAGGTATCTGTTTATCGGACTGGTCATTTTTGCCTTTATCGGCTCTGTCTCCATGGTCGTTGGCGGACATTTGAAGATTCTGGCTTTTCCTGAAATAGAAGGGGATGTGCTCCAGGCCCGGATTCTGTTTCCCCAGGGGACTCCCCTGGAAAGAACCGAACACTACGTGGACAGGATTGCAACGGCGGCTCAAAAGATGAATGCTGCCTTATCCCCCTTGCAGCCGGGTAAGGCGGACCTGGTGAAACATATCAGCGTGTTGTATAATACCAATGTCGATGCCGGGGAAAGAGGCCCCCACGTGGCCACGGTTTCCCTGGATCTTTTAGATGCTGAAAACAGATCCGGCTCCATGGATGATATTATCAATAAATGGAGATCCCTGACAGGGGATATCCCCGATGCCATCGCCATTGCCTATAAAGAACCCACTATTGGACCGGGTGGCCTTCCCATTGAAATCCGGCTTGCGGGGAATGACCTTGATAATTTGAAAATTGCCTCTACAAAGCTGATAAACTGGCTTTACGCATATGAGGGAGTGGCGGATCTTTATGATGACCTGCGGCCGGGCAAGCCCGAAATCCAGGTAAAGCTTAAAAAAGGGGCAAAGGCCAGGGGATTTGATGCCGGAAGTGTTTCAAAACAGCTGAGAGCTGCTTTTTATGGGACCACTGCCAGTGAGATCATTGTCAGGGACGAATCCTATGAGGTGAATCTCAGGATGGCCGCCTCTGACAGACATAGCATTTCCGATTTAGAAAATTTTCATCTCATGAACGGCAACGGGGAGAGGATTCCCTTGAATACCGTGGCATCCATTACCCACACCAGGGGATATACCGGGATCAGACGGGTGGATGGCCAAAGGACCGTCACTATCACCGGGGATGTGGATACCCGGATTGCCAATTCAAGAGATATCATTACCGATACAAAGATCAGATTCCTGCCGGGATTGAAAAAGCAGTTCCCCAATATTTCCATTGGGCTGGAAGGCCAGGCTAAGGAAATGAAAGCCTCCATGGGGGGGATGGCAAAGGCCCTTGCCATCGGTATTTTTGGTGTATTCTGTCTTTTGAGTTTTCAGTTCAAATCCTACCAGGAACCCTTTGTGATCATGGTGACCATTCCCTTTGCACT
>JAGLNZ010000256.1 GCA_023139225.1 Desulfobacula sp.
GGAAAACATTGTGTTAAAAAAAGAAAATTTTATCTCATGGAATGACTATCCGCGATCCGGGGTCTTACCGGAAAGCCGGGGGCTTTTTGGAAAAATGTCGCCCAGTGCCCGGTTTGTTGCCGCATCTGTCAATGAAATATCCCTTGCCCTTATTACCAATGAATATCAGTTTTCCCAGGTCTTTTTTCCGACATATGGTATATTGGGAATCTATTGTGTTGAAGCCGGGAAGATTGCTCCCCTGCCCGGTGCCGATGACTATGAATTTGTCCATGCCAACCCCAACTGGAGTCCGGATGAAAAATATATTATTTTTAGCCGGGCCAGGACGAAAAATGAAGTTCACGACGATATTGCCCATGTGGTTCCGCTGGTAAAGGATGCTGGTATTAAGGAATTGAACAAAAAGTATAACATCCAGTTTGATCTGTATCGAATTCCCTTTAACAAGGGTGAAGGAGGGATACCTGAACCACTTTCAGGCGCCGGCCGAAACGGTATGAGTAATTATTTCCCCAGGTATTCGCCCGACGGTAAATGGATCGTTTTCACAGGCAGCAAAACCGGGATTATGCTCCAACCCGACAGTCGGCTGTTTATTATCCCTTCATCAGGTGGCACTGCCCGGGAAATGACCTGCAACCGGACGTTGTTCAATTCATGGCATAGCTGGTCCCCCAACGGAAAATGGCTGCTGTTCGTCTCAAAAGTCAACACACCCTATACAGAAATTTTCTTAACCCATATTGATGCAGACGGCCAAGACAGCCCGCCTGTATTACTGTCGCGTTTCAGCGACCACGGCTATGCAGCCAATGTTCCTGAATTTGCTAATATCAAGCCGGATGCCATTCGGACAATAACAGTGAGCCGTGCACTGCCTTGAATTAATTATAGAATTAATAAAAAAATTGGGTATAATGTAGATTGCATTTAAAAAAGGAGATAATTTGCAATGCCGAATTCCACCCTGAAACCAAACCCCGGAGGTAATCTGAACAATAATCAATATATTGAAAAACTTGTTGAAATTGGGATGGCTCTTTCTCTTGAAAAAGACATCAATCAGCTTCTTGAAATGGTAGTGGACTCAGCAAGAGAAATGGCGAATGCAGACGCGGGGACCCTATATATTATTGATAAAAACAAAGAATATCTGGAGTTTAAAATTGTACAAAACCGATCGATAAAGGTTCGTATGGGGGGTAAAAGTGGCATAAAAATCACCTTCCCGTCCGTACCTTTAATCATCGATAACGAACAAAACCTGATAAATGTCTCCTCATATGTAGCCATTACCGGAAAAACCGTTAACATCAGAGATGTATATAATACAAAGGAAGATTTTGATTTTTTTGGACCTGAAAAATACGACAATTTATCCGGATATCGTACAAAATCCATGCTGGTTATTCCTTTAAAAAATCACAAAAACGATATTATTGGCGTCCTGCAATTGATTAATGCACAGGATCTAAAAACCAAAAAAATTATTAAATTCTCTGAATTCAGTGAATACTTAGTCAAATCATTGGCTTCTCAGGCAGCAGTTGCCCTCAATAATGCCCAACTCATCCAAAACTTAAAAGACCTGCTTTCCGCGTTTATCAAGAGCATGGCTGTCGCCATTGATGAAAAATCGCCATACACTGGTGGGCATATCCGGCGAGTGGTTGATTTAAGCATGCTGATTGTGGATAAAATAAATAAAAGCGACAATGAACATTTTCGTACAATTTCATTTAGCGATGACGAGATTAAAGAACTTCGCATGGCGGCTTGGATGCATGATGTAGGAAAAATTGTGACCCCGGAAAATATAATAAACAAGGCCAATAAACTTGAAGCCATTATTGATCGAATAGATCTTATTGAAACCCGATTCCAATTGATAGAATCCTTGATGGAGATCGATTTTCATCAGAAAAAAAGTGA
>JAGLNZ010000257.1 GCA_023139225.1 Desulfobacula sp.
GGCTGGGTAACCGGACACAGCTACATTGTTTACGGCCCCCTCTCACAGGGGGCCACGAGCATCATGTTTGAAGGGGTTCCCAACTATCCTGATCCGGGTCGTTTCTGGGCCACGGTTGACAAATGGAAGGTGAACCAGTTTTACACCGCGCCCACTGCCATCCGGGCATTGATGGCCCAGGGAGAAGAGTGGGTTGAAAGATATGATCTTTCATCCTTAAGACTTTTGGGATCAGTTGGCGAACCCATTAATCCCGAGGCATGGAAATGGTATTTTAAATATGTGGGTAAAGAAAGATGCCCGATTGTGGATACATGGTGGCAGACTGAAACCGGCGGCATAATGATCACTTCGTTACCCTATGCCATTGACCAGAAACCGGGATCTGCAACCTTACCGTTCTTTTCCATTAACCCTGTGATTTTAAATGAAAAGGGCCAGACCCTTGAAGGGGCATGTGACGGTATTTTAGCATTCAAAGAGCCTTGGCCCGGACAAATGAGCACTGTTTACAATAATCATGACCGGTTTGAAAAAGTCTATTTTCAGATATTTGACGGATACTATTTTGCCGGTGACGGATGCCGCAGGGATGAAGACGGTTACTACTGGATCACCGGCCGTGTGGATGATGTGATCAACGTGTCAGGCCACAGGATGGGAACAGCCGAGGTGGAAAGCGCCCTTGTCAGCCACAAGGAAGTGGCGGAAGCCGCAGTGATTGGATTCCCCCATGACATCAAGGGCCAGGGAATCTATGCATTTGTTACCCTCAGGGTCAGTGCAACACCCAGTGATGAGCTGTTGGCTGAGTTAAAAAAGCATGTCAGAAAGGAGATCGGGCCCATTGCCACCCCTGATATTATCCATTTTGCACCATCGTTACCTAAAACCCGTTCAGGAAAAATTATGCGCCGTATTTTAAGAAAAATTGCGAGTGATGAGTTTGACAGCTTAGGAGATATCTCCACCCTGGCAGACCCGGATGTGGTTGACGGCCTGATCAAATGCCATAAAGAGTTGACCAGTAATTAGCTTTGTTCGGGTTGTCCCTGAGAATTAATTATTTTGATTGCTGAGAAATACACCGAAAATGACAATGATGGTCGCAATAATCTGTCTGGGATTCAATGTTTCCCCTAAAATCAGCCAGCCTAACACGACGGCTGTAACGGGAATCAGGTTGATAAAGATAGATGCCCGGGAAGCCTCAATCTTGCTGATTCCCCAATTATAAAGGCCAAAGGAAAAAAAAGAGACACAAATTCCTAAATAGAATAACAGCCCAACCAGTTTTACAGTCCATATGGATGGATCGGCAATCATAATATATTTGATTCCGGGTAGAAAAAACAGTGTTCCGGCAATAACCTGCATCCCGGTCAAAGACCATGTGTTGTATCTTGAACTGAGTTTTTTGATCAGAATAATATTTGCACAGGCACTGGCCATTGCACAAACTTCCAGAAGATTTCCAAGAATCGGGCGGGGTGCATTGGCTTGCTCGCTTTGAAAGATGGTGAGCAGCACCACCCCTGAAATTGATAAAATAAGTCCAATGATTGTTTTTCCATTCATAGATTCCGAAAGGAAAAAAAAAGCAGCAACAGCAACCATTAAGGGCAGGCAGGCTGCAATGATTCCGGCCTGTGATGAGGTGGTAAAGGTCAAGGCATTGGATTCAAATAAAAAATAAAGGCAGGGCTGGAATAAAACCATGGGCAGCAGGATTTTCCAATCACCTTTTTGATATGATTTTGGAAATATTTTTCCTGATATTGGAATAATAAATACAAAAGCAATAAAAAGTCGGCAAAACATCACTGCAAAAGGATTTAAATCCCGGAGTATGATCCGCATGGCAGAGAATGAACTGCCCCATAAAAAAACCGCTCCAAGAATCGAAAGAACCGGCAACATGTTTTTAATTTTTATAATCACAGGTTCTCCATAATAGATTGAAGAAATTTAATCAATTTAAAAATGGATATATAACCGGGTTAAAAAATTGTAAAAATATATAAAATATGGCAGGGTGGCAGGCATGTTAACACCATTTACTCAAAAAGCGCTTCATATGATTAAGAATATCCCGGAAGGCAGGGTTATGACCTATGGCAGCATTGCGGCTTTTGCCGGAAAACCCAACGGTGCCCGACAAATTTCCCGGCTGCTTCATTCAATGTCAAAAAAACATGATCTGCCCTGGCATCGGGTTGTTAACTCAAAAGGAAAAATATCCTTGAGACCATCTCATGGGTATGAACTTCAAAAAGCACTTCTTGAATCAGAAGGCATTGAATTTTCAAAAAGCGATACCATTAATCTTACATTTTTTTTATGGTCTTCCCTGTAAACTTAAGGATTGCATTAAATGGAAAACCAATATGATGTGATAATAATCGGCGCAGGCGTTGTTGGAAATGCCATTGCCAGGGAATTATCCAAATACTCAATAAAAGTGGCTGTCATTGAAAAAGAGCTTGACGTTTCCATGGGGACAAGCTCGAGAAACAGCGGGGTGCTGCATTCCGGTATTCACTATAAACCGGGAACGTTAAGAGCCCGGTTAAATGTTCTTGGAAATTCAATGATGGCAGATCTTTGCCGTGATTTGAAAGTAAAGATCAATTATTTGGGAAAACTGACCGTAGCCCGTAATGAAGAGGAAGTAAAAAGTCTTTATGCGCTCAAAGACCAGGGGCAGATTAATGGTGTCCCGGGCCTTGAAATATTAGACCGGGAATCAATGAGAAAAATCCAGCCCAATGTAGGGGGTATTAAAGCGCTTCATTCTCCATCCACGGGTATTATCTGCCCCTATTCTCTGACCATTGCAATGGCTGAAAATGCAGATGCAAACGGATGTCATTTTTATCTTGGACATACCGTTACATCCATACAAAAACAGGATAACCTGTTTGAAATAAAAGCCTCTGATAAAAGGTTTAAATCAAAAGTGCTGATAAACTCCGCCGGTCTTTATTCGGCAGATATTTGCGCAATGCTTGGAATAGATGAGTATAAAATTTATCCCTGCCGCGGGGAGTATTTAATTTTGGA
>JAGLNZ010000258.1 GCA_023139225.1 Desulfobacula sp.
CAGATGGATCGGTTTGCCATGCAGCTTCAGCTTGGATATGTGGCAAGGGAAAATGAAGTGGCTATCTTGTCCGAGCAAAGACAACAGCATCCGATTCATGCCGTCACCCCATGTGTCAGCCTGAAAGATTTTATAAAGTTACAGCGCATGGTCAACCAGGTGTTTATTGCAAAAGACCTGAAGGCTTATATTGTCGATCTTGTCAACGCCACCCGCGAAAAACCCGGGGTTATCCTTGGTGCCAGCCCGAGGGCGTCCATTGCCTTAATGAAGACAGCCTGCAGCCTCGCACTTTTTGATAACCAGGAGTTTGTAACACCGGACCATATACAGGAGATTGCAGTCAGTGTCATTGCCCACAGGCTTGTACTGGATCAACAGGCAAAATTTTCCGGTGTGACGGCAAAGGGTGTGGTGGAAGAGATCATAAAATCCATTCCGGTTCCGGTATAGACCCGTCATGCTTGCAAGATTTTTATATAAATCCTATGGATGGTTTTATGTCGTAAGACTTTGGCGCAAACGGCATTTTACACCCGCCGGCATGATGATGGTGGCAGCCGTTTTACTGTCAGGGATACTCGGGTTTAATATCCTTAAAACAAATTTATACCAGGTCATGGCATTTGGTTTTTCAATCATGGCTGTTTCAATGGTGTTAAGCCTTTTGCCTTTCAAGTTCAAGGTAATGGTCAATCGTATCCTCCCGGAATATGCTACTATTGACGATAAAACAACCTATGAACTGGAAATTATAAATTTATCATCAAAAACCCAAAAGGGGCTTATCCTTTATGAGGATGTCCATGATCCCAGGCCTTGCCTTGAAACCCTGTTATCAAAAAAAGAACCCTTTGAGCACTTAAGAAACGCCTGGGATAGAAAAGCTTTGTATTACAGATGGCTGTGGCTGATAAAAAAAAATTTAAAAGCCCGTTTTAATCCCATTGATTTGCCTGATTTGCCTGCCGGAGAAACCATCCGTGTGCCAATAACGCTTGTGCCTCATTATCGGGGTTATATCCATTTTTCAGGCTGCATTTTTGCAAGGCCGGATGCCTTTGGGCTGTTTAACCGGCTGTTAAACGTTAAGAAAGCTCAAAAAATGCTTGTCCTGCCAAAACGATATCAGCTTGAAACACCCGATCTTATGTCCACAAGACAATATCATCCCGGTGGCATCAGCCTTGCCTCATCCATAGGCAATTCCGATGAATTCATGTCTTTGCGCCAGTACCGGCCCGGTGACCCCATGCGAAATATTCACTGGAGAACATTTGCCAAAACCAATGAGCTTGTGATCAAAGAATTTGAGGATGAATATTTTGTAAGGCATGCCTTAATTTTGGATACGTTTTTGAGTTCCGGTAATGAAACACTTTTTGAAGCAGGTGTCAGCATTGCATCATCTTATATCAGTTCAATGCAAATCCATGAATCCATTCTTGATTTAATGTTTGTGGGGAACCAGATCTATTCTTTTTCATCGGGCAGGGGGCTTGCCTGTTCAGAAAAAATGCTTGAGATTCTGGCCTGTGTTGAGCCATGTGAAAATAAAACGGTTTTTGAGCTGGTTCCCCTTTTGCAATCCAATATTAAAAAATTTTCAGGTTCTATCTGCGTATTTTTAGGGTGGGATAAGGGCCATAAAAAAATTTATCAGATATTTAAACGTTCATTGGTACCCATATCTGTCATTGTACTGGCAGAAAACAAAGTAAAAATGGAAGAGAAAATATTGCAGGATATGAACTTCTTGACCCATATCAAAGTGGTTCAAACCAGTCAAATCCGGCAGGAGCTGGGTGTTGCATGAAAGCACCCCGGTTTTTTTTAGCAGCAGCGGTTTTATTTTGGGGCTGGCAGGTGCATACCCTGTGGATAGCCGTATGTCTTGCCATTTTACTTGAATTAGCCGGTATGGTTAAATCCAAATTCGAATTTAA
>JAGLNZ010000259.1 GCA_023139225.1 Desulfobacula sp.
CTTTTAAAATGGCTTCCTTTAGTTTTTTTTCCGATTATTGCGGCCCAGGTATTCAGCGTAAAAGGTAAAATAGACACCCAATCTTTTTTCCTTGTGTCCCGAAAAAGAATGAAAAGGAAAAATTATGAATCCAAAGAAATTGATATCTCTTATATTTACAGCCTTTTTTGTATTCTTTCAGCAGGGATGGCAAATACAAAAGGAAATTTGTTTTATTCCTGCGCTGTTCTATTTTTCATATGGGCACTGTGGCAGGTCAGATCAAGACGGTCTTCATTTCTTTTATGGATGATATGTATGCTTGTTGCAGTCATTTCAGGCTATGCCGGGCATAATACCATTCGTCTGACAAGTATGAAAATCAGCCAGTGGGTGATGGAATATTATGCCAATTATTATGATACAAACCCGTTTAAGAGCTTTACGGCACTGGGTGAGATCGGGAAACTAAAATTGTCTGATAAAATTGTTTTAAGGGTATCATTTAAAGATTATACTTTTGGTAGAACCTATCTGCTTCACAATGCAACCTATAGTAAATTTGTTATTTCAAACTGGTTTGAAAGATCCGGGTTTGAATCCATTGAACCAGCAAAGGATAAAACTTTCTGGCAAATTAATCCCTCTGCAGAAAATACCAGAAAAATGACACTTTATTTCAGGCTGCTAAAAAAAAGAGCTGTTTTAAGCCTGCCTTCCGGTGTAATAACTATATCTGAGATGAAAACAGGTGCGTGTGAGAAAAACGCAATACAGTCTGTCAGGATAGAAGACGGACCATCCCTGATTAAGAGTGTTGTATCCTATACGGATAAACTGTCATACGATGCAGAGCCGAACCCCCGGGATTTTTTGATTCCTGAAAAAGAAATGCCCGCAATTGCAAAAATAGCCAAAGAACTGGCATTTGAAAATAAATCCCAAGAAGAGATCTTAAAAATTGTTCAACAGTATTTTTTAACAAAATATACCTATTCATTGGATTTAAAAGGAAAAGGAAATTATACTACACCGCTTCAAAATTTTTTAAATAATACAAAGGAAGGCCATTGTGAGTTTTTTGCCACAGCCACCGCACTTTTATTAAGGCAGGCCAAGATACCGGCCCGTTATTCCACAGGGTATATTGCCCATGAATATTCCCGAATGGGAAACCATTTGGTTGTAAGACAGCGGGATGCTCATGCCTGGGTAAAGGTTTTTATTAACGGGCAATGGAGAAATTTTGATACCACACCACCCTCATTCCTACAGGCGGACAGCCAAAAAATACAATCATCATCGGCAAAGGATTTTTTATCTTTTTTAGGATTCAAACTATCACAATTGAGGCATGAAACAGGGGCTAAACTGATGAATCAGTACGGCCTCTGGCTGACCCTGCCTTTGGGAATAATATTGTTTTTCAGGCTGAGAAAGTCAAACAGGATTAAGCGGATCAGGATGCCGGGCAACACCGGGGAAGATAAAAATAAAAAAGAACATGGGGTCTCTTTTTATTTGATAGAAGATATGCTGAAACAAAAAGGGTTGCCAAGGCATTCATACGAGACCTATTTTTCATGGTTTGAAAGAATTGGACACCATCTTAACAGCAACACTGTAAAGGATAATCTTCAAACCCTTTTATTGTTTCACAACAGGCACCGTTTCAGTAAATCAGGACTTAAAAATGTTGAGAAAAGCAAATTTGATTCTGATATAAAAAATATTTTAAAAAAATTATTAACTGCCGCTTGAATCCGTTAAAATCTGTATTTTTTCAATTGGAATCAATCCAGATATCATGAACGCCTTCAACTGTATTTTTAATCAGCACGAATGCATTTAAAAGGCGTGTATACATCATGGCCATGCCCACATGGTCGGCAAACAGCATCAATGTGTCAAGATCATGGTCTGATACATCCCCGGCTTGATGATCGTATAGTCGAAGTGCGCCAATGATCTTGCCTGAAAAAACAACCGGAAGTGAAATAATTGATTTTATACCTTCTTTTTGTGCATCTTCAGGATACTGCAGAAGATCGGTATTTGAAGTGTCGGCAATAACAACCGGTTTCTGATTGTAAATGGCTGCTATACTCTTTTGTGATGAAATAGCGCCTTTGCTCAGATAATTTGTACTCAATCCAAAAGTCGTTAAAATCTCTAACTCTTTTTTAACCGGGTTTGCAGCAAAAAGTGTGCATCCCTTGATATCCAGTACCCCTGTCAGAAGCTGAACCAGACTGTTTCCCATGTTTTCCAGGTCTGAAGACTGGCGGATGGCGCTTTTAATGACCTTAAATATTTCCATATCGATTTTATTTTCGCAAGTCATATATTTTCTCCTTAATTATATTAAATTAAAAGGCCTGTTTTCAGGACATGATTCAAGTAATAATCGTGATATTTATATTTTTAAGTGATGGCACTACTTTTTCAAATACACTTGCCTTGAAAAATCCTGTCACAGCTCCGGACCGGGTCAGTACTATTGTATTATATCCCTTGTCTCTGGCCAATATGATGATCTCTTTGGCAAGCTCCCTTTTTCTGGGCAGGTATAAATAATTCACCTGGTTGGTTTGAAAACCTTTATTCAGGAGACGCTGTTTGACTTCCATTATCCTGTCTTCCTGCTCTATCACCTGCTGGCGGAGGTAGTGCAGATTGCCAGACATTCTTTCCATCACACTATTTCTGGTTAAAATGATTTCAGGAACCGGTGCATAGACATGGAAAAGTGTCACTCCAACATTTTCGCAATCTGCATAGGTCTGAACAATATAATCAAGTGCTTTATTATCCATGTCCGTGAAATTATATGGGAATAAAATTTTATTTTCGTCCATGGCTTTCTCCTTTTTTTGGGGGTTAATGAAAATATATTGTATTTATTGACATCATATCTACCTTAAATTATTTGATAATAGAGCGTTTTTTTCAAAGCCTTCTTGGAAGAGATGGATGGACCGGTCCATGGCCTGTTCTCCGTTTAAAGCCGGCATCCTGATATCTTTCCATTTTTTCAGTGCTGCCGGGTCATTCACGGCCAGAACCGGGCAGTCAGCCTTAAAACTGACCTGTTCGACAACGCTGCCGGTATACCATTTTCCTGCACTCATTTTTGTGTGCGATCCCAGGATGATCAGATCCGCATCAGTCTTTCCGGCACATTTGAGTACTTCCTGATATGGCAGGGCGCCCCCCCAGATTTTATATTCATGGCCTGTCCCATCCAGGTATACATCACAGAATTTTTCAAGTTTTTGTCTTAAAGCTTGCCTGTCTGCCTTGTAGTGGGACTGTCTATATTTGGGATATGGTACAACCGGAATCATGAAAAATGGATAAAGGAATGAATTGAAATTCTGGGATAATTTAACGGAAAAACATAATGCACATTCGCAGGATATTGAAAAATCGATACCCACAACAATTTTTCTGAATAATAGTTTCTTTTTTAAGACCGGCTTGTTTATGATCATCACCGGGCAGCTTTCCCGGGTAACTACACCCTGGACTGTACTTCCGATTTTTCCGGCCACTCTGATAACTCCTTTTTTTTCAGCCTGCCCGGAATGAGGTCCCAGGATGATCAGATCCGTATCCACAGCACGTGCCTTACCCAGTATCTGTTCCCATGGATACCCTGTCCGAATAGTGAATTTGACCCTGTCAGACCCTGCTATAACCTTGCTGTAGGTTTTGCGAATTTCATTTTTTACTTTTCCAAAATAGGCAGGGCGGACCATTATTTCATCATTGGTCTCATAGTGTTTCACCCGTTGCCTGTTGTCTGTTGAGGCGGACTCAAGGACATGAAGGACGTTCAATTGGGCCTGATATTGTCTGGCAAGATCAATGGCCGTCAATACCGGTGCATCAGCGCCGGTTACCATATCTGTTGCAACCAGAATATTTTTAAACATAATACCCTCCTTATTCCAATCGTTGGTAATCAAAACCTGTGGCCCTGCCTTTTTATGATCATCTGCTGTCAAACCATCGTTAGTTCGGTTTGAGGAATATTAATCAAGGGGTTTGAATCCAATTGGAACGCGCGAATCAAAATTTTTCTCATGACATCTTCAAGAGGCAATGCCGTATTTACACGAATGTGAAGCGCATTCCCGGCATACCTGAACCGTTCATACCTGGCATCCAGTTCTTCAAAATGATCAATCCGGGCATCTGAAACTGAGGGGCGATATTTTCTTTCCAACAATCGTTCCCTCATTATTTTTTCTTTGGCACTGCATTCAATGAAAATGGGTTTGATCCCCTTGTCCTTTGCCAGGTTGATGACTTCCCGGCGGTACTTAGCCCTGCTGTAAGTTGCATCCAGAATCACTGATGTCCCGGTTTCGAGTTCTGCCTGTGCCAGGCACAAGAGTTTGCCATAGGTCAGGGAGGTGGCCAGGGATGAATATATTTTTTCTCCGAACAGCTCAACGCC
>JAGLNZ010000026.1 GCA_023139225.1 Desulfobacula sp.
CGAAGAAATTTTCTGAATGGGTGCTTCAATGGGCCCCAGGATCTGAACCATATTCTTTTGTTTATCTTCATTGTCAAGCAATGCCGCAAGAACACCTGCAACATTGGCCGCGTATGCTTTTACCTTTTCAAAACGGCTTCCTGAAATTTTCAATTGAATCATCCGTGAAAAAGGAGGATACATCAATGCTTTTCTATATGGCACCTCGCTTTGAAAAAATTCAAGAAAATCTTGTTTTTTAGCGGCGCCAATAATAAAATGATCGGGACTATAGGTCTGCATAATCACTTTTCCGGGAGTTTGTCCTCTTCCCGCACGGCCGGCCACCTGGGCAAGAAGCTGAAAGGTTCGCTCGCCCGCCCTGAAATCCGGAAGGCTTAAGGACAAATCAGCGCAAATCACACCAACAAGGGTAATGTATGGGAAATCATGGCCTTTGGCAAGCATCTGGGTTCCCACAATTATATCTACATTCCTGTTTTTAATGCTTTTTAAAATTTTTATGACGGCCCCTTTTCTGGATGTCGAATCCTGGTCCATCCTGGCGAGCCTTGCATCCGGAAACATGGCTTTGAGCATTGATTCGACTTTTTCAGTGCCAAATCCCAAAGGTTTTATTTTTGAAGAACTGCACCAAGGGCATTTGGTATTAACGGGTCGGCCATACCCGCAAAGATGACATCGATAAATATTCTGCCCCTTATGAAGGGTCATGGTCACATCACAATATTTGCAGGACAGGGGTTTCCCGCAATCCATGCAAACCGGGGACGTTGCAAACCCCCGCCTGTTCAAAAAAATCAATGCCTGGTTTCCTTTATCAAGACAGATCCTGATCTCTTTGGCAAGCTCAGGCGTGACAATCCGGTCATATCCTCTGACATCTTTGTATTTTTTTAAATCCACAAGAGTTATCCTGGGCAATGGATGCCGGTTAACACGTGTTTTAAGTTTTAATTCCTCAAATCGTTTCATAACAACATTCTGATAGGATTGAACAGAAGGGGTTGCCGATCCTAAAATAACCGGGCAGTCATTCATTTTTCCACGGACAACGGCAAGGTCCCTTGCATTATATCTCAAGCCTGTCTCCTGCTTGTAAGAAGTGTCATGTTCCTCGTCCACAACAATGATCCCGATATTTTCAAACGGTGCAAAAACAGCAGATCTGGCTCCAATCACAATGCTCACTTTCCCTAAAGCGATTTTTCGCCACTGGTCCAGAAGTTCACCTTTAGTTAATGAAGAATGGATCACTGCTATCTTATTGCCAAACCTCGCCCTGAACCGTCTTTCCGTCTGGGAAATCAATGAAATTTCCGGCACAAGCACAATGGCGGCCTTGCCTTTTTTGACCACGTCCCACACCAGCCGCATATACACTTCGGTCTTGCCGGAGCCTGTTACGCCGGACAAAAGATAGGACCTAAACCCCCTGCTCAAATTTTCCTGCACCCTTTTGACCACTATCTGCTGTTCCGATGTCAGTTCTGGTGGTTTATCCGGCTCCACAGGATCACCTAAAGGGTCTCTGAAAACCTGTCTTTGAATCACCTTTATGTATCCTGCCTGAACCAGTGGTTTTATTAATGCCGGTGCAGTAGGAATATGCATTTTTAACCCGGTCAGGGAAACCTCTTTTTTCTCTTTTACCAGTGCAAGAAATTTTTTTCGTTTTTTTGACATGCGAATGGCTGTTACCGGACCATCCTCATGAAGAATAAATTTTTCTTTTTTTACCTTTGCCCCGTCTTTTTTTAATACAGCCGAAATTGTTATCAGATCTTGTTTTTCCATCCTGCGGACCAGGGCGTTGATTGTGGCATTTTTGCTATTTTTCAAAAGCTGTTTCAACGTGCAGGATCGGCGTTGCAAAATAAACTCAAGCACCTGCACTTCCCCCGGTGTAAAACGGTCTTCATTCAAACGGTCCCGGCCCTTTTTTGTCACAAAAACACAGGAAACATCATGGTGGTCAAGACCGGAAGGAAGCGCAGCCTTAATCACATCTCCCAGGGGATGGATATAATAATCTGAAGTCCACTTAAAAAAAGATATTTCAGATTCAGGAAACAAGGGATAATCATCCAATACATCAAAGATCTTCTTTGCCGTAAATCCTTCACAGTTTTCCCGGCCGGAAAGAATATATCCGGTCACCTTTCTTTTACCAAACGGGACCAGCACCCTCATTCCCGGAAAACAAAAATCCTGCAAATGCTCCGGGACCTTGTAGGTGTACGATTTCATTACAGGAAGAGATACGGCAACGGATATATAAGATGTTTGAATCATCCCACCTATTGTGCATAAAAAAGAAAATATTTCAATATAAGACTTCGCCAAAGACTTATTTGCTTGACTAGGGCAGATGATTCTAATAATTTCTTAGTGACATTTTTTGTCCCAAAAAAACATTTAGTGTAAAGGAGGCAGCATGACAGTATTTGTAGAGGATCATCCTCTTATAAAACATAAATTAGGATTAATGCGTCAAAAAGACATCAGCACAAAAGACTTCAGGGACCTTGCTTCTGAAGTTACAAGGCTTTTGACCTATGAGGCCTCAAAAGACCTTGTCACGGAAAAAAAAGTGATCGAAGGGTGGGCCGGGAAAGTTGAAGTTGAAAAAATCAAGGGGAAAAAAATTACCGTTGTTCCCATTTTAAGAGCCGGCTTAGGAATGATGGATGGTGTGTTTGATCTTATACCGTCTGCCAGGGTCAGCGTGGTCGGATTTTACAGGAATGAAGAAACCTTAATGCCGGTACAGTATTATGTCAAAACAGCCAGTTCCATGGAACAGAGAATTGCCTTGATTCTTGACCCCATGCTGGCAACAGGGGGAACCCTTATCGCCACCATTGATCTGTTAAAAAAGGCAGGATGCAAAACCATCAAAGGCCTTTTTCTGGTGGCAGCACCCGAAGGGATTGCAAAAGTAGAACAAAAACACCCTGATGTGGATATTTATGTAGCCAGCGTTGATGAGTGCCTCAATGAAATCGGTTATATACTGCCGGGTCTGGGTGATGCAGGTGATAAAATTTTTGGCACAAAGTAAAAACCATTAATCAAAAAAAGGTGAAAACAAAAATGTCCCATTCCAATCACGCTCCAACCGATTACAATTTTCGGGTTAAAGACGGCTTTTTAGGTGCTCAGATGCTCTTTGTAGCTTTTGGCGCCCTGGTCCTTGTACCGCTTCTGACCGGCCTTGATCCAAATGTTGCCCTCTTTACAGCAGGTCTTGGAACCTTGGTATTTCAAATCATTACCAAGGGAAAAGTTCCTGTTTTTTTAGCTTCCTCATTTGCTTTTATCGCCCCCATTATCTATGGGGTTAAAACCTGGGGAATCCCAGGAACCATGTGCGGTCTTGCGGCAGCCGGTGTTGTATACATGCTGCTTAGCCTTCTGGTCCGGGTACAGGGCAGCGATATCATTAAAAAAGTCCTTCCCCCTGTTGTAACGGGTCCTGTCATTATGGTGATCGGGCTTATTCTTGCCCCTGTTGCCGTATACATGGCCATGGGAAAAACCGGCGATGGTGCCATTGTGCTCTATCCCCAGGCAAAAGCCATGACCGTCAGCCTTCTTGCCCTTGCCACAACCGTTCTTGTCTCCATCCTGGGAAAAGGCGTTTTCAAACTTATCCCGATTATCTGCGGTATTGTTGTGGGGTATGTTCTTTCCCTGATTTTCGGGTTTGTTGACTTTTCAGGCATATCCAAAGCAGC
>JAGLNZ010000260.1 GCA_023139225.1 Desulfobacula sp.
CATGCCATTGCCATGGGCGGTCATGTCCGGGTCGGGCTGGAAGATTGCATTTATTTTCGAAAAGGAGAGCTTGCATCCAATGAACAGCTTGTAAAACGCATTGGGCAGGTAAGTAACATCATGGGCAGAAAAATAGCAAGACCTGACGAAGCAAGAAAAATCCTTGGTTTAATCAAAAAAAAATAAATTAAAAGGCAAAAAAATGTTGGAAATCCCCGGAAACCTTTTCCCAAGAAGACTGGACATAAACCTGCCCGTGGCTGAAAGTGCCCGGGGTATTTTTATTGAAGATGAAAATCATAAACAATATATGGATGCCAGTGGCGGTGCCATTGTGGTTAGTGCAGGCCATGGCCGTGAAAAAATTGCAAAAGCAATTTATAATCAGATTTTATCCCATGATTATATCCATCCCACCATGTTTACCACCAAACCTGTTGAAAGGCTTGCAACTTTACTTGCCAAAAAAGCACCGGGTGACATCAACAGATTCTACTTTCTTTCAGGGGGTTCTGAAGCCAATGAAGCTGCAATAAAACTTGCAAGGCAGATTCATATTGAAACGGGTAATGAAACAAAATACCGCCTTATCGGAAGATGGAAATCATACCATGGCTTAACCCTGGGCTCCCTTGCAGCCATGGGAAGAACAAGTTTTAAAACTTATTTTGCGCCTTTGTTAAAAGAAAATCTGCACATCCCGGCCCCTTATTGTTATAGATGCTCCTTTGGGCTTGAATATCCTTCCTGCAAGCTAAGATGTGCCATGGCCCTGGATGAGATGATTGAAAACGCGGGCTCTAAAACTGTATCTGCATTTATTGCCGAAACCATTCCAGGCGCTTCAATAGCGGCCTGTTTTCCGCCAAAAGAGTATTTAGATACAATTGCTCAGATCTGTCATCACCATAATGTGCTTCTTATCCTTGACGAGGTTATGTGCGGCATGGGTAGAACAGGAGAATGGTTTGCCTATAACCACTCTAATATTGTCCCGGATATAGTGACCCTTGGGAAAGGACTTG
Source organism: Desulfobacula sp. (assembly GCA_023139225.1). GTDB lineage: Bacteria > Desulfobacterota > Desulfobacteria > Desulfobacterales > Desulfobacteraceae > Desulfobacula. The sequence goes on from JAGLNZ010000260.1 coordinate 1,026, forward strand.
CCGGAGGGGTCATGGCCCTTTCAGCTCTGGGTGTCAAGGAGACTCATTTTAACACCATAAAAGAAAGCACCAGCGGTTTTATGCATGGCGGGACCTTTTCTCACCATCCGGTTGCTGCTGCGGCAGGAGTGGCTTTAATTGAAATACTTGAGCAGGAAAAACTTGTTCAGAGAGTAAAAACAAAGGGAGAAAAATTAGGAAAATTACTAAAAAAGCATTTACTGCCCCTGGCCCAGGTAGGAGATGTCAGGGGAAAAGGTTTTATGTGGGGCATTGAAATTGTAAAAGATAAAAAGACCAAAATGCCGTTTAAACGTTCATTAAAGACTGCGGAAGGTATCTGGGATAATCTTTTTGAAAAAGGATATCTTATTTACAAATCAACCGGACTTGCAGGAGTCGATGGTGATGCCCTGGTGATAGCACCTCCCTATATCATCGAGGATGATGAGATGGAAATGCTTGTCCAGGCAGTCAAATCCGTACTTATAGAATTTTTTAATTAGCTGATTAATTATCTTGACTTGGAAAAAAATATATGGTTTATCTGACTTTCAAAGGGAGAAACAGATGAATTTTTGCTTAACAGACAGACTTTATTTTTATTTGGGGTATTATTTTTATACCGGTCTGCCTGTTTTGCGCTAGAATTTATTTTAACAAAAAAGCCGCAGGCAGCAAAAGCCTGCGGCTTTTTTGTTTTAGGCTGTCGGCTTTTGGATGAAACCTGGCAAAGGAAAAAGCGATGAAACAGACCTATGATGTAAATGTAAAAGAATTCAAACCCCTTATTTCACCTGCATCCATTAAAAAAGAACTTCGCGTAACAGATGATGTTGCCAAAACCGTAATTAACGGACGCCGTGACATTGAAAACATTTTACAGAAAAAAGATGACCGGCTGCTTGTAATTGCAGGGCCCTGCTCAATCCATGACACAGATGCGGCCCTTGAATATGCAGACAAAATGAAACAATTAAGGGATGAGGTTAAAGAGAAAATCAACTTGATTATGAGGGTATATTTTGAAAAACCCAGGACAACTATTGGATGGAAAGGGTTGATCAATGATCCCTTTCTTGATGCTTCCTACAATATTAATGAAGGATTAAGAAAAGCAAGATCACTGTTGATTGAAATAAACCGCATGGGACTTCCCGCTGCCACGGAAATTCTTGACCCCATCATTCCACAGTATATTGCAGGCCTTTTAGCCTGGGTGGCCATTGGTGCAAGGACAACGGAATCCCAGACCCATCGTGAAATGGCAAGCGGCCTTTCCATGCCGGTGGGATTTAAAAACAGCACGGATGGAAGCCTTGATTCCGCTATCAATGCCATGATGGCGGCAGGTGCGCCCCAGCATTTTCTTGGAATCGATCCCCAGGGGTATTCTTCAATGGTCAGCACCAAAGGAAACCCTTTCGGACATATTGTTCTCCGAGGCGGCCCCCACCCAAATTATGATCCGCTTTCCGTGGGCAAAGTCCAGGAAAAACTTAATGCAAAAAATCTGCTGGATGCTGTAATGATAGACTGCTCCCATGATAACTCAGGACAAAAACAAAAAGGACAGTCTTTTGTATTTAAAAGCGTGCTGGATCAACGGATGGAAGGCAATACCAGTATTATTGGATTAATGCTTGAAAGCAACCTGTTTGAAGGTAACCAGAAATGTAATGGAAATTCCAAGACGTTAAAATACGGTGTTTCCATAACAGATGAATGCATCTCATGGGAAACTACAAAAGGTCTGATACGTTGTGCCCATGAAAAATTATAACAAATGACAGGTTACAGCCATGAAAACATCTTCATTTGAAAAAAGAGTAAAAAGAAGAATCATTGGCAGGGAGCATAACTTTTTTGCTGTCTGCTCCCCCGGATTAAAAAAAGTCTGCCAGAATGAAATGCTTGCCCTGGGATTCCCTGAAGACAACCTTAAGGTCATTCAGGGCGGTATTGAATTTAAAGCCAGACTGGATACCTGCATGACGCTCAATCTTAATTTAAGAAGCCCTTTAAAAATATTGCTGCGCCTCAGCCAATTTAAAGCTGACTCTTTTAAAAAACTTGAAAAAAAATTAGACGATATTGACTGGATACTCTATCTGCCGCACAATTGTTCTCTAAAATTTAATGTGACAGCAAAAAAATCAAGGTTATACCATTCCGATGCCATTGCCCAGCGGTGTGAAAAAATCATTCTAAATCAATTGGGTTCAGACAATGCCTTTACTTCACCTGCAAAAAACAAATCGAATCAGACGATTTATATCAGAGCTGATCATGATGCTTTTACTATCTCCCTGGACAGTACAGGAGATCTTTTATTTAAGAGAGGCATTAAAAAAAATGTCAGCAAAGCACCGTTAAGAGAGAATCTGGCCTTTGCCATGCTTTTCTGGACTCAATTTTCCAAAGAAGATATATTGATTGATCCCATGTGCGGATCAGGCACGTTTTGTCTTGAGGCTGCCATGATGAAAACCAGGGTGCCGCCGGGATTTTTCAGATCATTTGCATTTGAAAGCTGGCCGGGATTCAGGCCCAAGACATTTGCTTACCTGAAAAAACAGGTAAAAGAAAAAATTATTACGTTTTCAGAAAAACAAATTTTTGCATCTGATATCGATGATATGTCATTAGCTTCACTGAAGCAAAATATTTCGAGCCATGATTTTTGCCGTATCATAGACGCCTCAAAAAAAGATTTTTTTTCCATCCTTCCTTCCAGAATATCTCCTAAGAAAAAAGGAGTGGTGGTGGTGAATCCGCCTTATGGGAAAAGACTTGGACAAACAAGCGACACCCGATCCTTTTACCGTGAGATTGGGAAAAAACTTTCTGCAGATTTTAAGGGATGGCGTGTCGGGATCATTCTTCCGTCAAGAGAAAGCAAATCCTATCTTGGGCTGAAGCTTGAGCTAAAACCCATTTTTCACGGTGGTCTCGATATTTTTGCCGGAATCGGGCTGATCTGATTATTGGCTGGATATTGGTTTTTCTAATATTGTTTAACAAACAGATCGAAATTATCATTTAGACAACCCATGTTTTGATCTCTATATTTCCCTGTAAATTATAAATTTAGAGAAAATTAAAACTTCATGGAAATAGAACATATTCTGGAAAAAGGATCAGGCAGGTTAAACGAAGACTCTGTTGTTATTGCAAAAAACCTTTATGGTGTTTTTGATGGTGCCTCAAGCCTTGATAATACCTTATTTGAAAAATATAAAACCGGCGGGATGATGGCATCTTCCACAGCGGGAACTATATTTTCAAAAAACCATTTCCCACTTTTGCAATTGGGCCGAAAGGCAAACAATGCCATTTTATCCAAAATGCAAACTCATAAAGTTGATTTAACCCGGCGCCATAAGCTGTGGAGCACCAGTGCTGCGGTGATAAGACTATGCAACAACAAGCTTGAATGGCTGCAAACCGGAGATTCCTATATTATTATTATCTATAACAATGGCTCCTACAAAA
>JAGLNZ010000261.1 GCA_023139225.1 Desulfobacula sp.
GTTAAAACCATTCTTTTATTTACCGATGGCCTACAGATTCCCTCATCAACACCCCGGCAAAAAAAAGATTTTAAAAACTTTATAGAACTTTATAAAAAACTTGGTCTTACAGGACTTAAAAAACATATAAGAAAAATAGAAGAACAAGATCCGGATATAAAACACTTTCCCAGGTTCAAGCGTCACGATGATATTGCTGCAATTGCCATACATCCGTGAAAAAAAATAATATCAATTTCTCTTTTCCGGTAACAGGCCGGCATAAACCTTTTCAATTCTTAAAAATACTTTTTCCCAGGTAAATTGACCCGTTGCTGAACAAATATAATCAATATCAGGCTCTTCATTCCCTAAGACAGATTCGATACTGTGTTTCAATGTTTTTGCAAGGAGATTTTCAAGATCTCCTTTATCTTTTTCATGGGGGGTATCAATGGTTTTCAGTTCCGGAAGATTGATCATTTTTACCATGGTGTTATGATCTGTCCCAAAAATTTCTTTTACACCCGGCAGGGCGGTTGTAATAATCCGGCACCCGCAGGCCAGTGCTTCCATCAATACAAGCGGCAGTCCCTCAAAAAATGATGGCAAAATAAAAATATGGGACCTTCGCATCAACTCACCCAGCTTGTCATGGCTTAAAGGACCATGATAGACCATTTTTGATCCAAGTTTTCCGGCAAGTTTCAGACACACTTGTTTTTCCCTGCCGCTGCTGCTGCCTGCCATATGGAGCCTGAAGGGCAGGTCACGAATCCGGTCCAGGCTTTTCAGCAGCCAGGGGACACCCTTGGCTGAACTGAGCTTACCTGCATAGACCAGGTCCACAATTCCATCAAATTTTTTGGGTTCATAAAAAAAATGCACCTGATTATACCCGCCGCTGATCACATTAATATTTAAAGGATCAGCACCAATGGTTTTCACAATATTCTGCTTCTGGTCACGGCTCAAAGCAATAATTTGATCAATCCTTTGCAGGTCCTTTGTAAGTTGTCTGCCAATATCCGGGCACAGGTAATGCTGCCGCAGACAGGTCCCGTGACAGGTGGTCACCATGGGAATTTTCAAGGCTGCGGTTCTTGCCAGAGCCGATACCACCCAAAGATGATGGGTATGAAGGATATCCGGTTGAAACCTGGTGATTGCCTGCTGGATTTTATTCTTAAAAGCTTTTTTGTACGCGGCCATATCATGCTTGCTCAGTTTTGAAAAAACACTGCTTTGATACGGCATGACATCACTCATACCCGGGATGGGATAGTCAAGATCCTTCCCGTCAAACCTTACAAATATGCAGCGATCCTTTGCAATCAGAGCCCGGGACATCTCAAAATCAGCCTGGGAACCTGCAACCAGGTAATTTTCATGATTGTTTCGTGTACTCTGCCGAATAATTTCCCTGATAAATTTTCCACTCCCGGTAAAATCAGGAGACTGGCTGATAATGTGGAGAATTTTCATGGACAAAAGGTATCACAGGATTGATTTAAAAGAAATAATACGCATAATCTAAGATAACAGGCAAAAACAGACATCAGAAGAAAAAAGGAACCAAAATGCAAAAGGGGTTTAAATATCTCATTTTATCTGTTCTATTTTTATTTTTTGCAAGCAAGGCCATGGCAAATAACGATATTGACAATCGCATTTATGCATCACTTTTAAAAAAGCATGTCATTAATAATAGAGTTAACTATGACGGATTCAAAAAAGATGAAAAACTGCTGGACGAGTATCTGGCCATACTGAGTCACACCAATGTCAAATCCCTTTCAAAAAACAGCCGGTTCGCCTTTTATATCAACGCCTATAATGCATTCACCATAAAACTTGTTCTGACAAAATATCCGGGGATTAATTCCATTAAAGAAATCGGCAGTTTTTTCTCCAATCCCTGGGATAAAAAATTTATTTTATTGCAGAAAAGAACCGTATCCCTTGATCATATCGAGCATGGTATCCTTCGGTCAAAATTCAAGGACCCGCGAATTCACTTTGCTATAAACTGTGCCTCTAAAAGCTGTCCGCCTCTTCTGGATGAACCCTATGAAAGTCAAACCCTGGAAACTCAGCTGGATGCACAGGTAAAAAAATTTATAAATAATAAAAAAAATACTATTATCAAAAATAACACCCTTTTTATCAGCAAAATTTTCCAATGGTTTAAAGAGGATTTTTCCGACAATCCTCTTTTTTTTATTAAAGGCTATGCATCCGGTGAGTTAAAAGAAAAGCTCAATTCAGCAGAAAGCAATATTAAAATCAATTACCTGAATTATGACTGGTCATTAAACAGGTAAGACTGATTTACCCAACCAGTTTTCCAAACCGGCTTAATATCTCAAGTGCGATTGGAGTCGGTTCTATTTTATCCAGAACTTCAGATAAAAGCAGCCCTGCTTCTTTGATCATGGTTTCCATATTTTCTGCATAAGCAGCCATGATCCTGTCATCATATTCCGGATGGAACTGGACCCCCCAGGCTGATTGCCCGATCCTGAAGGCATG
>JAGLNZ010000262.1 GCA_023139225.1 Desulfobacula sp.
TTTTTGGCAGTCCTTTGAAAAGCAGATCTGATGTATCTTGCTGCACAAGCTCAATTTGGGTGGTGCCGATTTCAAGTCCTTTGGCATGGTAATCCACAACCCCGCCCATGGCTCTGGCAAGCAGTTGGTGACCATAACAGATGCCCAGGATGGGTATATTAGAATGGATGATATCAGGAACCCATTTTTCAATTGCCACACTCCAGGAAAGATTTTGGGTCACCATGGCATGGGAGCCTGCAATCACAACGCCCTTGCACGCTTCAACAGCGGGCAGGGTTTCTTGTTTTGTGACATCCACCACCCGGATATTTTCTTTACCGACACCTAAGCCTTGAAAAATCCAGTCCTCAAAATCTCCCAGCTGCCCTGCAATAGCCGGAAAGGTGTCACCAGTTTTTATAATAACAAGTTTTTTCATACTCAATCCATATTGATTAAATCAGCTAAACCGTCACCTCATGAATGATGACATCTTCAATTGCTTCAATTTTTCCCAAGTGCCTGGTCACCTTGAATTCGACATGGGCATGGGTAAATCGTGCCTGTTTTACCAGTTTGGGGATATCCACAAGGATATGGCTGCCGCTGCCGATGAAAAACGGAAAGATTACAATCTTTGTGACACCCTTTTGCACAAGCTCATCAATCTTTTTTTCAAGGAGGGGATCAGCCAATTGTAAAAAGGCATGCTCAATCTTTTTAAATGATCCCATGGCTTTTTTGGACACGCGCCGGGCAAGTGCGGCGACTTCCTGGTTAGATTCTTTTTTCCGGCTGCCGTGGGCAGCTATAATCAATGCTTTCACACATTTCTCCCGGGATATTTTCTTTTAGCGGGTCATGATTTTACAATAGATTGCTAAACCTTAAATATATGGATCGCCTGTTTTAAATTCTTTGCAAGGCTTGCCAGTTCATCGGCCTGGACCTGGATTTCTTCTATCCCTTGTGCAGAGGCTTTTACTGATTCATTGGACTTGCTCACATAGTTTAAAACGCCCTCAATGCCCATAGTGGTAATTTTTACATCTTTTTGAATCAAATCAGATTCATTAGAAGTAGACTCAATATTGATTGCCACCTGCTGAACCGCATCAATACTCTCTTTTGCATTCAGGTTCAGCTCCTTTGCATTTTCTGCAGTTGCACTGATGTTTGACGAGATATCGTTGGTCACAGTGGTCTGTTCTTCCACTGAAGAGGCAATGGCAAACATGATCTGATCAATATCTTCAATCACCTTTACAATGGACCGGATGACTTCAACCGCCTTGTTTGTATGGTCCTGCATCCCTAAAATTTTTGACCGAATGACATTTGCCGATGTCTCTGTTTGATTGGCCAGTTCCTTTACTTCATTGGCAACAACAAAAAACCCTTTTCCTGCATCTCCTGCTCCGGCAGCTTCAATGGCAGCGTTTAAAGATAAAAGATGGGTTTGTGATGCAATGGTCTGTATAATTTCAATGATTTCACCAATCTCTTTGGCAGAGTCACCCAGTTGATTCATAATCACGGATGTTTCTTTGGCCTGCCTGGATGCATTCTCAGTCACACTTGCACCTTTACTTGAATTCTGGGCGGTTTCGTTAAAGGATGCATACATTTGCTCAATGGCACATGCAGCCGATGTTGTAGCTTTTGATACAGAGTCGATCTTGGCCCCCACCGAGGAGGTATTGTCTGAAACACTCTCGGTGAAACCGGCAATATTTTCAAGCTGGGTATTGATTTGATTTGTTGCAGATAGAATATTTTTCATATGTTTGGAAATACTCTGGGTTTCCCTTGTTGCATTTTCCGAATTATTTTCCATCTCTTTTGACGAATCTTTTAAATCATATGCAATGGTCAGAAGCCGTGAAGACGAGTCGGCAATCGTTGTTGATGTTTTAATTAATTTCTTGATTAAGGTACCAAGATCTTTTGCCGCTCCCCGCATGGATTCTGCCATGGCCCCAATTTCATCATTACTTTTGTATTCAAGTGTTGCGGCAAAGTTTCCCGCTCCAAGTTCCTTTGCAAAATCAGCCACCTGCTTGACCGGTTTTAACAATTTTCGAGTGAGAAAAATCGATAAAAACATAAAACAGATGGAAAAAAACAGGATAATCCCAATGGAAATTCCCAAGCCTTTTTTAAATTTTTCAAATAAAAACTTTTCTTTTTCACGGGCAATATCCTTAATATCATCATTGTAAATACCAGTACCGATGATCCACTGCCATTTCGGAATTTTTCTGAAATAAGTCAGTTTTTCACCCAACTCCCCTTTTTTATGGGGTTTTTCCCATTGATATGTAATAAATCCCTGGTTCTCAGTCTTTGATCTCTCAATCATTTCCTTTATAATAAATTTTCCGTCAGGAGACTGAAGGTTCATCTGGTTTTTGCCGACAAGGTCCGGTCTTTCAGGGTGAGCTACAAACCGGCCCTGTTCATCAATAACAAAAAAATAATTTTTCTTTTGTTTTCCAAACCGCATGGCCGTAATCGCATTAATGGCGTAATTGTGGAAATTGGTGGTTTCCAGGATGGCAGATGCATTATCTGTCAGCTCGACCAGTTTGTCCATTCTCTCTTCATAAATAATGCGATGAAGTTCATCTTGATTGATTTTTTTCATGTCTGACAAGGAAAAGAGCGAGCTTAAAAAAACAATCAGAAGTGTTAAGAATATTGCGGCCAAAACAAGTATGCTGATTTTTGTTGCAATACCAAATTTAGTGCTCAATGTTTTCTCCTTTTTTAAATAATGATGCTAAAGATCATGGGTGCTTTTTAGTATCCATATCCATTTATGTCAAGAAAATCAGGGGATTTAATAATGGTCCGGCAAAAACAGCCATTTCCTCTCGGATCTGGATTGTGCATCCTGCGATATTGAGCCTCTGCCGAGCCGTTCAAAAGTGACTATAGACCAGGTATTGCTCTTAAAAAATGAAAAGCTTAGTAAATAAACATGGCTTTTGTCTTCATTTCCAATTAAACTCCCAGAAACCAAGGCTTGACCCGGAGCGATGAATTTACAGGAGTAGAATATGATTAAAATATTAATGGTTGGAATGGGAGGCTTTGCAGGATCTATCTGCCGTTATATTATCAGTGATTTATCCCACAAAATTTTCAATGACCCCTTTTTCCCTTACGGGACCCTGACGGTCAATGTAATCGGGTGTCTTTTCATAGGCCTTTTAGGCGGATTATCTGAAACAAGACAAATATTCACTCCTGAAATTCGTGCATTGATTCTCATTGGATTTCTGGGAGGATTTACAACTTTTTCAACCTTTGGATATGAAATATTTACAGTGGCCCGGGATGGGCAATTTATTGCAGCGTTAACAAACCTTATGCTTCACCTTATCCTTGGTTTCGGCTCTGTCTGGCTTGGATTTTCCATGTCTAAATTATTATAAGGAGGTTAAATTTATGGTTCTTCCGGAAAAAGGGCATTTACTCAGGATCTTCATTGGTCAGAGTGATAAAAAAGACGGTGACCCCCTATACGAATGGATTGTGAAAAAAGCAAGGGAGCACGGACTGGCCGGGGCAACAGTTACTCGCGGCATCTTGGGTTTCGGGGCGCATTCATTAATTCATACTTCAAAAATTTTAAGGCTTTCAGAAGATATGCCCATGATCATTGAAATTGTCGATACCCTGGAAAAGATAAATAGCTTTATGCCGATTATTGATCGTACCATCACAGAGGGACTGGCCACCACAGAAGAAATAAATATTCGGTTCTACCGGACAAGATAATTAATTTTTAATAATTTATTGAAATGATTTGCTGTTAAGGATATAAATGCCTGCCGGATGACTTAACTTTACAGGATGCATCATATGAATGATTCAAACAGGGAAACACATCTTTTTTCAGCCCGGGTCTATTATGAAGATACAGACCATTCAGGGGTTGTCTACCATGCAAACTATTTAAAATTTTTTGAACGGGCAAGAGAAGATATCATTGGTATTGATACACTTGCCCATATGTGGCATGAGCAAAAAATCGGTTTTGCCGTTTATAAAATAAGCTTAGGCTACCATGACGGGGCAGTTTTCGGAGATCTTCTGGATATCAAAACAACCTGGGAAAAACAAGGGGATTACCGGGTGACTTTTTTCCATGAAGCCTGGCGGCCGGATGCAGCAAAGCCGGCTGTTACCTGCACACTGGAACTTGTCTGTCTGGGCCCGAACAAAAAATTGATGCCGATCCCGGATCTTAACTTTCTCATTTAATAAAACCCCAAGAAACAAGGCCTATACCCTGACTTGTACTGATTTGGCCTGAAGATTCCTTCTCATATATCTGGCGTTTTTCTTTTTTGCAGAAGAGGCTTTTCTAACCTCCTGAAGTGCCTTGCTTGCAAATTCGGCATTATCTTCAACATTAAATTGTTCTATGGTTTTGGAACTGCGGCTGTCTGCCAGAACCGCCCTGCCAAGAGGTGTCCTGGTGATGACCGTTGTCCACCCTTCCTGGGCACCGATTCCACCAAAGGATATATCTGCAAATTCCGCAGAATAATCTGAACAATAATGACAGGCATATCGTTTCATGGATTCCATATCCTTAAGCTCAACCGTTCTTTTATCACCGGACTTCAAGGTGATGATAAGCTTGTCCTTCAGGTTGATTCTGATCACATCATCCCATGAGATACCGGCAATGCCGGCAAGTTTCTGCTGCTCCTTGACACCGAACGTGTAATTTCCGGAACAAAAAAGTCCAAAGCATATTTTTATGGAATCTGATGGTATCAGATTTAACACCTGCATCTTACGTAAGGACTTAATCTGACAGGGAGTTCCAACCAATGCAACTCTTTTCAGACCTTTTTTGATCATGGGATCAAACTCCTCAATGGTTGAAAATATCATGTACTCATCACTAAACCGCTTCATCCCGTGTGAGGTATCAAAAAAAAGGCCTGCTGAATCAGATATATCTTTCCTGGTAGTTGCTAAAAAAGGCTGACGCTGAAATTTGCCCACTGACCGGGTCACAATAGCACCATCTATTCTGTTCCGCTCAAAAAGATGCAGTAAAAGAGCCGTCACTGCACCACCATCGGTAGCTCTTTGTCTTACCTGTGCATCCGATGCTCTGACAACCGTTGTTTCGATAACCCTTCCTATGGGTTCGCTCCATGCTGCCTGGCGTTTTGTTTCTTCATCCAGATCATTAATCTCAGGGCAAATGGAATAACAAAGACCGCATTCAATACATTTTTCCATATCACCATAAACAGGCTTGCCGTTTTTATCAATTTCAAGCGCCCCATAGTTAATAGCAGTACAAAAAGCAACGCAGCCACCGCACCTGTAACAAAGCCCCGGCTTTTGCACCTCCTGTACCAGGTTAAAAAATGTTTTCATAAATCTTTTCCTTATTTAAGTCCGACCAATGCCAGATCATCTCCCAGATCTTTACGCTCATTTTCCCCTAAAACACCCATTGACAGGCATAATATTGTCCATAAATGCACGGCCTTAAACCTTGCCTTATAATAATCACTTACGTCCAGTATCTGATCGTGACAATTATTACACGGTGTGATGCAGTAAGCAGCCCCGGTCTCAAGGATCTGGTCAAGCTTAACCTTCCCGTAAGAAAGCCTTTCTTCTTTAAAGTCTGACAGGATGGCACCTCCCCCTCCACCACAGCAATAATTATTGGAACGGTTTGGAACCATATCAACAAAATTTTCCTCTCCCACAGCTTCTGTCACCACAAATCTAAGTTCATCAGCAATGAAATCCCCATAACTTTTCCTTACCAGGTGGCAGGGATCTTGAAGTGTAAATTTAATTTTCAGATCCTGGTTCCAGTCAGAGCTCACCTTCAGGGTGCCCTTTCGTATCCAGCGGGCATAATATTCGATAATGCTTTTAACTTCAAATGAATGGGATATGTTGAATTTTTCAAGTCCGTGTCTCAGCGCAAAAAAATCATGCCCGCATTCTGTATTTAAAAGGACTTTGCACCCCAATCCTTCAACAACAGCGGCCTTTTTTCTGATAATTTTTTCCCAGGACTCGTTATCGCCAAGAAAAAACCCGAAATTTTCCGCTGCCCATCCTTTTGAGCCATATGTCCAGTCTGCACCGGCAAGGTGGAGAATTTTCCACAAAGGAGCCATCTCCTGCGGCTGTGTTAACGGCATCTTTGAATTCTGGTTTAAGAAAAGCACGGCATCTTTTTTATCCATGGGAACATCAAGCTCTTCAAACCCCTGCTGTGTTTGTCTTACCTCATCAACAACATCCTCAACGATAAATCTCCAGTCCTCAACGCTGATCCCGGCAGTAGAACAGGTATCATTTTTAATTGATCTTGCGCAGTCTTCTACAATACCTTTAGGCCTTTTTTCCTTTGGCCATTGACTTCGAACGGCAAGAACCAGTTGCGGAATGTCAATCTTCATGGGGCATACATGGACACAGCGATTACATGTGGTACACATCCATACCCAGTCATTGGTCATGATCTCTTCATCCAACCCTAAAGTTATCATTCGGACAAATTTTCTGGGATCCATCCCGGCAAGACCGCTGGCCGGACATCCCGAGGAACAGGCACCACAGGTAAAACACGAATTCAGATTCTCCCCTTTTGGCAGCATGGACATAACAAGATCCTTGAGCATATTCTTACTTCCAATACCTAACTCAACAGGGGAAACCCTTATAGCGCCTTTTTCAACACTCGGATTCTCTTGGTCAATTGTTGCCATTTTATCTGTCTATCCTAATCATCTGTCTAAAATTTTCCTTTTATGAGGGCCCAGTTTTTTTATTTTCCGGGTAAATTCCGTAACCAGGCGAGCAAAAACAGGTGCTTCTGCCGAAGATATCCATTGAAGTTCAAACCGCGCAGGATCAACACCGATATCCCCAAGGACCATTGATATTACCTCTGCTCGTAAAGCGGCTTTAGTATTTCCCTCAAAATAATGGCATGCGCCCGGGTGACAGCCCATAATCGTGACACCATCCGCACCGGCGGTAAATGCTTCCATGATAAGATTCGGATGAACCATGCCGGTACACATCACCCTTATTGGACGCAAATTCGGAGGATACTGAAGTCTTGCAACACCGGCAAGATCCGCACCGGTATAAGAACACCAATTACATAAAAATCCTATAATAACAGGTTCAAACCGTGAAGTCATAAAACAAGGGCTCCAAATCTTTTATTATCATTCTCATCAAACCTCTTTTTACAAGGCGGCCCCGTTAACTGCCGCCTGTACCTGTGCCGAAAGCTGTTCCAGAGTAAATCCATGAACCATAATCCCTTCATTGGGGCATGTAGCTGCACAAAGGCCGCATCCCTGACACAAGGCCGGGTCAATAAAGGCCCAGGCATTGGGTTGCCTGTTTTGTTTTTCTGCCTTAATTATTGATATGGCATGGAAAGGACATACATCTACACAAAGAGCACAGCCATCGCACCTGTCAGTAACAAATGCTTTAATGGCTTCTGATTTGATCTCTTCTTGTAGCAGCAGTGCCGACACCCTGAATGCTGCTGCCCTGGCCTGTTCAATGGATTCATCCAAGGGTTTGGGATAGTTGCAGATACCGGCAAGAAACAGACCGGCCACAGACAAATCCACAGGCTTGAGTTTGGGATGGGCACCATTGAAAAATCCGTCTGAATTAATAGAAAATTTGAAAAAATCCGCAAGGTGTTTATTATCATGGGCTACAACTCCCGTCGCCAGTGCCAGATAGTCCGCCGCAATCCTGACCGGGCGGCGGGCAATGGGATCAAATACTTCAATGATTAATAGATTGGACGCTTTTTTAACCTTTGGTTTTCTTATGGTTTCATACCGGATAAACATTACCCCAAGATCCCTTGCTTCTTTGTAATACTCCTCCCACTCACCATAGGTTCTGATCTCCCTGTAAAGAATATAAACCTTGATGTCCGGATTCATCTGTTTTAACTCAATGGCGGTCTTCACGGAATGAATACAGCATATCCTGCTGCAATAAGGTCTTTTGGGTTCCCTGGAACCTACACACTGAATAAATACAACACTTTGGGTCTTATTAACTTTACCGGGATGGTAAAGCACCTTTTTGTCAAACTCCATCTGGGTCATTACCCTTGGTTCATCACCATAAAGATATTCTTCAGGGACAGCCTCTTTACCGCCGGTGGCCACGATGGCAGCACCAAAATAGATTTGTTTAATTTTCCCGTTAATATTGACAATACCCTTAAAATTACCCATTGATCCTGAAGCCGATTCCAATGTCGCTTTTTTGTAAACAATAATTTTTTTATTTTGATTCAACCGGGTAATAAGATCTTTGAGCATGGGACCAACTTTTTCTCCCTTGAAACAGGTTTCAAGGTTTAATGCATTCCCCCCCAGGATATCACTTTTTTCAATCAATATGGTTTCAACTCCCAGCCGGGCAAGGGTAAGGGCACTGTCCATACCCACAAGACCCCCCCCCACAACAAGGGCCTTTTGAACGACTTTAATCCGGTCCTGTTTAAGCGGATAATTACAAGCCACCTTTGCTATGGCCATCCGAACCTGATCTTTTGCTTTTTGAGTCGCACTCTTTGAGTCTTGTTGATGTACCCAGGAATTTTGATTCCTGATATTGGCCATTTCGACCATAAACCCGTTTAATTGCGCTGTTTTTAATGTTTCCTGGAACATGTGCTCATGGGTTCTTGGGGTACAGGCAGCAATAACAATCCGATTTAAATTAAATTCATGAATCTTGTCGATAATACTTTCCTGGGCATCGGCGGAACAGGAAAAAAGATTGTTTTCAACATACGCCACATAAGGCAGCCTGGCTGCATATGCCACCACCTGATCCACATCAACAATGCCCGCAATATTGACACCGCATGAACAGACAAA
>JAGLNZ010000263.1 GCA_023139225.1 Desulfobacula sp.
CCATGGCAAACTCATCCATATTGGTCTTACCGATAATAATGGCACCATTTTCCTTTAATTTTTTTACAACCGTGCCATCATATTGCGGCACAAAATTATTTAAAATTTTTGATGCGCAGGTTGTTTTCATTCCTTTGGTACACAAAAGATCTTTCAAGGCAATGGGTACACCGGTCAAGCCTGAAGTATTTTTGTTGGCAATATCCTGATCCGCCTTTTTTGCCTGTTCCAGGACCAATTCTTTATCAACAGTAATAAAAGCGCCTATTTCATCATCATATTTTCCAATCCGATCCAGCAATGCTGATGTCAGCTCAAAAGAAGAAATTTCTCGATCAAAAAGTAATTTCCTTGCGCTTTCTATGGTAAGTTCATGAAATTCCATTTAATATTATCCTTATTCTTTCACTGCTCTAAATTACTTTACAACTCTTGGAACCATATAAAAATCATCATCTCTTTGTGGAGCATTGGCAAGTGTAACTAGAGGCCCAGGTGATACTTTCAATTTATCATCTCTTAACACATTATTCATAAAAGCAGCACCTGAAGAAAGCTTGACACCGTCAACATCAACATCTTTGAGCTTATCAATATATTGCAGGATATGGCTCAATTGCTCCGCAATTTTTTCTTTTTGCGAGTCATCAATCTCTAACCTTGCAAGGTGGGCAATCTTTTCAATTTCATGTGTTGATATCTTCATTATCATTCCTTATTTATAATCATTGAATTTATTTTGGCTTTATTTAATTTGTCTTTAAATTTTTTTGCCTCATCATAGCTTGCAAAGGAACCGGTTCTGATTCTATACCAGGTAACGCCATCCTTTTCACCCTTTACCCTATATGAAGAAAATCCTTTTTTTTCAAGAATTGCCATTTGCGTAACTGCATCCTTAAACTCTTTATATGCTGCAATTTGAATCGTATACTTGCCTTTTACACTCTTTTTATCCAATGATTGATTTGCTTTATTTTTTTTCAAACCGGCCGATTTCGTTCTTATTTCAGCAGGTTTCAAGTCTTTTGTTTTTGATATTTCTACAATTTTACCATCTGCCTTAACCTTGCTTCTGACTTGTTTAAAAGTTTGTTTTTTTCTACTTGTCTTTAATGGAATTTCATCGGTGGTAACGATGACTTGTTTTTTCGGAATGATTTCCAGGGGTTTATTTTTAGAAGGCGTTCCTTCTTCAGGCACAGGGTTATCAAGCACATCATAAAATTTTAATTCAATTTTCCCCTGGGTTTCTTTTTTTTCTCCGAATTCACTGGCAATGGTTTCAAGGCGTTTTTGAAATTTCTGGGTATCAAACTTCACAGGAGAAGACCCCCGCCCAACCATGATGCCCAATAAAAACATCCAACCGGCAATAAATATATAAATTGAATACTTTAAAATCCCTTTAAAGGATATCATTTTTACATTCTTTCAGGTGCTGTAACCCCGAGAAGTTTCAACCCGTTTCTAATAACTTTCTTTACGCCTAAAACAAGGCTTAATCTGGCCAGGGTTAGTTCTTTCTCGTCTGTAATAACCTTGTGCTTGTTATAATAGCTATGGAATGCAGACGCAAGACTCATTAAATATGTAAAGATCACATGGGGATGCAATGTTTCAGCACTTTTTTCCACATTTTCTTTAAATGCATTCAATATTTTTAAAAGATTAATCTCTTCAAAAGTATTCAAAAAGTCCAGATATTCTCCTTTGTTAAAGTCTAAATCCTGGATAATACTCTCCTGTTTTGCCTTTAAAAGAATACCGGTAATTCTGGCATGGACATATTGGACATAATAAACCGGGTTGTCAGAATTTTTCTGTTTGGCAAGTTCAAGATCAAAATCAAGCCCGGAATCATAACTGCGGCTTAAAAACATAAATCTTGCGGCATCCTTGCCCACTTCATCAATAATATCCTTTAATGTAACAAAATCGCCAGCCCTTTTGGACATCTGGAAAGGCTTACCTCCTCTTAACAGGTTAACCAACTGGACCAATATCACTTCAAATTGTTCGCTTTTTCTTCCCGAGGCAACAACGGATGCATCAATTCTCTTGATATAACCATGGTGATCCGCTCCCCAGACATCAATGACTTTTTGAAACCCGCGCTCATATTTTTCCATGTGATAGGCAATATCAGAAGCAAAATATGTTGTCAGTCCGTTATTTCTGACAACAACCCTGTTTTTCTCATCACCAAAATCCTGTGTCCTGAACCAGAAAGCACCATCTTCTTCATAAATCAGGTCTTTTGACTTAAAGTCATCAATGGCTTTTTGGACCCTGCCTGTATCATACAGGCTTTGCTCACTAAACCATTGATCAAACTTGACACCAAAACTTGACAAGTCTTCTTTTATACCTTCAAGAATTTTCTTTGCTGCAAATGTTGCGCATACTAAAATAGCCTCGTCCTCATCCTTTTGGATTAACTCATCCCCCTCTTTTTCAAGGATCTCTTCGGCCAGTTCCTTGATATAAGCCCCTTTATAACAGTCATCGAGAAACTTAATTTCTTTTCCCGTCTTTTGCAGCAGCCTTAGCCAGACAGATGTTCCAAGGGTTCTTATCTGGCGCCCTGAATCATTAATATAGTATTCTTTTTGAACATCAAACCCGGCAAAAGAAAGAATGTTAGCTACAGAGTCCCCTACAGCAGCTCCTCTGCCATGTCCCACATGCAATGGGCCTGTGGGATTTGCACTGACAAATTCCACCTGAACTTTTTCATTCTTACCAATATCAGAAGCCCCATATATTTTATCCTGTTCAAGAATTTGATCAACAACAGGATGCCATGCTTTATTGGAAAGAAAAAAATTGATAAATCCAGGGCCCGCGATCTCAACCTTTTCAATTAAACTGCCTGTTTCAATTAATGGTACCAGGCTTTGGGCAATTTTTCTCGGCGCCATTTTTTGGATGGAGGCTGAAACCATAGCAAAATTTGTAGAAAAATCTCCATGGGATTGATGCCGGGGTTCTTCTATCTCCATTTCAGGAACTTTATCTGACGGCAATATACCTTTTTCAAAGGCTTTTTGTGCAGCATTAAGAACAATTTTTCTAATCGTATGTTTCATCATTAACTCTAATTTTCGTGTTCAGAAGTATCTTCAGGGGTGAATTTCGGGGTATCGTCTTCGGAATCTATTTCTTTTATCTCATCTTCCTTGGTGTCCCCGTCATCCTCCAGTATTTTATCCAGTTCAACATCCTCATCTTCCAATTGGAATTTTTCTTCCTTTGGAAATGCCTCAACATCATCATATTCAATAATAACTTTCTCTTGGGCGTCATCTTTAAAGAATTCAACCGTATTCTCAAAAAGTTTCCCGCAACAATCTGAAGAGGGGAAAAAACTTCGCCTTCTTAAGCATTGTGAAAAGGCTTGAAAGCCGTCACTTGATGCTTTTACCATTTCTTCAAGATTATACTCTTCTTCAAGAAGTGGTAAGACAACCCCCGGATCAACCTCACTGGACTCCAAAATAGTCAATATCCCGCCTTTTATATTTTTTTCAAATCTAATCTTCTGTCTCATCCATTATCTCCTGTTAATTTGGTTAGCCTAAAACTTCTTAATATAGCTCAACTATTATTCCTGTCAATGATAAGATGATTTTTACAATTATAGTTTTGTCACAAGTTAAGTATTGACCTGTTTTTGACAAAATGATATAAATTCGGGGTCAATTTGGGAGGAGTGGCCGAGTGGCTGAAGGCGGCGGTCTTGAAAACCGTTAAGTGTCAAAGCTTCGTGGGTTCGAATCCTACCTCCTCCGCCATAATATAAGACACGGAGAAATGGCCGAGTGGCTGAAGGCGCTCGCCTGCTAAGCGAGTATGGGCGTTATAGTCCATCCAGAGTTCGAATCTCTGTTTCTCCGCCACTAACAAAAATCTTGGGGATTTTAAGCCCTGGCTTTCAATTCCTTTTTTTGTTCCTGAGTAAACATAATTTTAGTATCTCCAATTATCGGTGTTGAATTTCAACAACCAAAATTAATTATCCTTTACATGTTTTTATATTTTTTATATTTTTTATGTTCATAACATGCGCTCTCGGTTTTAAATTGTATGAAAGCAGCATTATTTTGAGAACACAATATAATTTGAAAACGGACAATTATGAATAATGTGATTGCCAATAGTCAAAACCAATTTGTTCCCTATCTACCGGGAATAATCAAATCTATTTTAATTATAGTAATAATTTGCTGTATTTTAATTAAACCCATTCGCGATATCAGCTTTGATAGTTCCTGTTTAACAAGAGTTGACCAAAAATGCGCCGAATATCTTGATCAAACATTAATTAGGGCTACTGTGGTATATGGTTTATGCCGGGCTACCAATGCCGCTGTTTCATTTCTTCAGGAAATTGACATCGGGTTCGATGCTATTGGTACAATTAGTTTGAATCCTTTTGAATTTTTAGATCCATTAAATGATCTTGTGGAGAGGTTCTCATGGATTTTACTCGCAGCAATGGCATCCATTGGAATTCAAGAATTTCTTATAAGATTAATACCGGGCTCGATTATTAATTTTATACTATTACCAGGTTTGGTTATGTGGTTAATAGGGGTATGGACGAATAAATATCTTAAGATAAATTTATTAAGCATCGGCAAGCAATTTGTCTTATTAGCTTTTATTTTACGATTTATTATTCCAGCAGAAGTAGCCATTAATAATTGGATATATGATTACCATTTAAAAAATCAATATAATCAATCGCTAAATAATATAAAAAAAAGTGTTACAGAAATAAAAAAAAGAACCCCGGCGGAAGAAATATCTTTGGAGGATTCTGAAGAAGAGCGAAATCAACAAAAAAAAGGCGCCTGGAATAAAATAAAAAAGAGTTTAGCTAAAACTCAAAATACATTTAGTGTGGTTGGGGATCTGGGTTCAAAATACAACGATTTTAAACATTGGTTAAAGACAGAAGCTCCAATCCTGATTAAAAACTTTATTTCTTTGATAATTGTATTCATTATTAATACCATTTTTTTACCGATATTTACTTTATGGCTTATTGTTTATTTGCTTAGAATAATAACTAACTCTCAGTTTGGACATGAAGTAGAAAAAAAATTCAAAGAAAGGATCTTTCAAAAAAAACAAAACCCAGGATCTTAAATATATGCAATGTATTTTTTATTTAAAAATGATTACCAGGATTTTGAAATCATTAATCCATATGTTCCATTTCCTGCTATGGGAGAAACAGTTATATCATTCATGGGAGTTACAAATATGTATCCGCTGATAATTCCCAGGGCTGCTCCGGCTAATACATCCTCAATATAATGATTATCAGAGTAAATTCTGCTGTACCCGACAAATGCTGCTCCTGCATACGCCGGAATAGAATATTTCCAGCCATATCTTTTATGAATAAATGTAGCGCCCTGGAATGCGGCAGATGTATGGCCCGATGGGAATGAGTCGCTTCCACCTCCTTCAGGTCTTTTTTTATCAATGGCAAATTTTAATGCATGGGTTGTAACAACAGTAGTTAAGAAATGTTTGTAGAACTGAGTTCTTCCTGTTTTATCCTTTAAAAAAAAAGTAGTACCGTATGCAACAGCCGGAATTGCAATCTGCAATATATCCCCGGCAGTTTCAATTTCATCAGCATCTGCAAATGAACTATTTAAGGCAAACAGCAAGGAAATTAGCGCGCCGGCAACTATTATTTTTTTTAACATTTTAATTATCCTGTAAAAAAGTTTTTTAAATCAATTTACTTGTTTATGAAAAGTTTTTGTTAATGGGTTGCAGTCACTAGAATGAATAGGACACTAAAAATCCTGCCCCCTTGCTGCCATAAGGATAAATATTAAAGGCGAGGGGGTTTTCCCGTTGCTTGTCTGTCATAAATACCGATCTTACGGACTGATAGGCCATAACCCACCCTAAAGCTGACTGGGAAACATAATGATCATTATCATTGACCCTGCTCCAGCTAGCCAGAAAAGATGCGCCATAAAAAAACCACTTGACAGGATTGTCTTTATACATTTTTGCAAGAGTGATAAATGGAACCGCCCCCATAAAGGAATGCCCACTGACCCCATTATTGTCCTCAAAAGGACTCCAGCTTGAATCTCCAACGGTTCCTTCATCAGGCCGGGAGGCCCCCGTTACAACCTGCATTAACAACATTGGCGGAGCTCCTACAAGATAGGCTCTGGCAGTATTAGCCCCCCAGGTTCCAATTGCTGAGGCACCGCTGTCTTCGGGGATAAAATAGCCGACCGTGGCAGCAGCTAAAGACAAGGGGATTAAATATTTTCCCTCACCCAAGTTTTTTGCCATTTCAGAAAAATCATCTGTATTTTCACTTCGAATATTATCCTGGTATCCACTTTGCATACTTTCATCGGCACTGGTATTTGCCAGAACACCGCCCAGGGCAAAGCTGGCCGCCATGACTTTTAAATTACTCAATGAATAAAAATTTAAAAAATCCCCTTTAACTATTTCAAACAACTTATATTCTTCAGCATTAAAAATACCGTCTGCATCATCGGCAAAAG
>JAGLNZ010000264.1 GCA_023139225.1 Desulfobacula sp.
AAGAATTATTGGATAAAAATATACCTAAAAAAACAATGAAAACCGATTTTAACAACGTATTCTTTTTTAAAAAGAACAAAACAACCTCCTCATACTAAAATAATTATCTTGTGCTCCACACGTCTGCTCATGACTATCTTTGCCCGATATTGACTTTAAAATTGAATTGCTGTTGTAAATATCCAGATATCAATGCCGTCATTCGGTCCTACAATTGATGCATTTGAGTAGTGCATATATCTGAAATTCAGATCAAAAAATCCTATTCTGGCACCCACACCGATCCTGTCTTCAAACTGGAAATTAGTGGACAAATTTCTATCTGCGATATGATATTCATCAATATATGCAATTCCGATACCCCCCTCAATATAGGGTCTGACAAAATCTGCCTTATCACCGAAATAATATGCAAACACCGGTGAAAAAGCCACCCCGTTTATGGCATCATTATCAACTTCCCAATGGTTAAGGGATAATTCAAAATATCCTGAAAAATATCCATTCTCGGTTTCAAACCATTTGGAAGAAAAATCTTTTTTTATACCAACACGGTAGATATCAATCTTTGAGTTGCCCACACCATATCCAAAAGACATGCCATATCCTGAAGACTCAGCCATTGCGATGCTGTAAAATAAAATCAAACTAATAATAAAAAATAAGCTTTTTTTCATAATCATCCTTTTTTTCTGCCAAGCCATTGATTTTAGAAAATCTGACTTATCGTTTTCACCTCTTTTTAAATGAAAGATTCGATTTGTTCAACAAAAAAAAACATATCTTTTTAATAGGCCAATGAATTACCAATTGTTAAGAACATCCATGGATTGCTGTTTTGCGTGCAATAACCCTTGACATAAAATTAAAGCCAGTTTATATCCTTCTAACAATTATACTAAGGAGATATTTTTATTTTTATATAGAATTATTCAAAAAATATGCATTTAAAACAAATACTTAAAAAAAATAAAGAATTATTTATAAAAAAATGGTTCCGGGCAACAATTGATACCTATCCTGCACAAAGTGCAAAGATATTAGGCAAAGACTCCAACCGCTTTGACAACCCTGTCGGTGCGGCCACCCATGAAACCATTGAAGATGTATTTAATCTTATTATAGGTGATTTCAACCAGGAAATACTTGAAAAGACGCTTGATCCGGTAATCCGTATCAGGGCGGTACAGGCATTTTCTGCTTCCGAGGCTGTCAGTTTTGTTTTTGCTTTAAAACAAATTGGTGAGAACATCCTTGATGACAGTCTGATCAGAGAATTTGACAAGCTTGTCGATAAAATTGCGCTGGCGGCGTTCAACAAGCTTATGAAATGTAAAGAAGAAATATTCCTTTTAAAGGCCACTGAAAGCAAAAGACGCATTCACAGGGCTTTTGAAAGGGCGGGTTTAGTAGCTGAGCTTTCGGAAGAGGATCTCCTTGGCTCGAAAAAATCTTAACGTGCGTGACAAAATTTAGGTTTGTCCTGCATAAAATAATGAGGTGGTTATAATATGAATCAAAAGTACTTGATCCCCCTGACAGCTGTTTTTCTGCTTTTTCTAGTAGCATACACAGGGGTTGAGGGAGCAGGGCTTCAGTGGTTCTTCGGAATTGTTTTTCCCTATGTAGCAATTATTGCCTTCCTTGCCGGTTTTGTATACAAGGTCTTAGGATGGGCATCTTCTGCTGTTCCGTTCAGGATTCCAACAACCTGCGGGCAACAAAAATCTCTGCCATGGATAAAACATAACGCCATTGATAACCCTGATACTTCAACAGGTGTGTTTGTGCGTATGGTTCTTGAAATTTTTCTTTTCAGATCTCTATTCAGAAACACAAAAGCAGCATTTAGCAGAAATGCTTCAAACAGGCTATCCTATTCCTGGGAAATTTTTCTATGGGTAGGTGCCCTTGCCTTTCATTATTCCTTTTTAGT
>JAGLNZ010000265.1 GCA_023139225.1 Desulfobacula sp.
GGTCACGGCGCCATTGTCAGGGGAGATTATGGCAAAATCATCATCGGGACCGGAACCGCCATAGAAGAAAATGCCATTCTTCATATCAGACCCAATGGTGTTCTTGAGCTGGAAGAAAGAGTTACCGTTGGTCACGGAGCCATAATCCACGGCAAACAAATAAAATCCCATGCTGTTATCGGTATTGGTTCCATTATCGGTTTTGATGTCGTCATAGGATCATGGACCATTATTGCCGAAGGATGCGTGGTACCCCAGAACACAATTATTCCTGACGAAAAAATCACAGGTGGTGTTCCTTTTAAAATCATTGGGGATGTCAAAAAAAAGCATAAAGATTTCTGGACATACGGCAAACAACTTTACGTTGACCTTGCCGAAGAATATCCTGAAAAATTTGAAAAACTATAACCCGCCCAAACTTCAATGGAAATACTTTTAGACTTAAGCCGCCACTGCATTGAAACAGCGTCCAAAAAAAAATATGAACGCCTGATCCGGCAATATTTCAAGACCAAAACTTTTGACAAACAAAAAATCACCACTGAAAAACAAATAAGTGCCTTAAAATATTTTCTTGAAAACGCTGATTTTTCTGAACTCAGAAACCATTTCAGCGACTCCGATTCAGTTGAAAAAAAGGCATGGCTCATCGTATCACAACATTTTGAGAACATGCATATCCGCTTCAACAAGATAACACTCTATCCGACCTGGAAAAACGGATGAGTTAAAAAAATGCTGCCCCATCTTTTAATTACCCTGCATAGCTGCTACGATTACAATCTCAATCAGGTGTTTGGAAATAATTATGATTAAAACTTCAAAAAGGATATATCATAATGAAATTTGAAAAAGTAATTATTGAAACAAGTGAAAATCATGTTGCAACACTTACCTTAAACCGCCCCGAAAGCATGAACACCTTCAGCAGCCAGATGGCTGCCGAACTTCATCAGGCACTTAAAGAGGCGGATTCAGACCCATCGGTCAGGGTCATTCTTATAAAAGGCGCCGGCAAGGCATTTTGCGCCGGAATTGACGTGAATGAACTTGCCGGGAAAACAGCCATTGAATACCACAAATGGATTGAAAAAATGGAACGCCCCCTTGTGACCATTTCAAAATTAAACAAGCCTGTCATTGCACAGCTTCATGGGGTTGCCGCAGCTAACGGCATGGGATTGATCGCTGCCGCCGATCTGGTCATTGCCGCTGATGATTCACGCATGGGACTGACCGCAATCAATGTAGGGCTTAACTGCATTGGACCCATCATCCCTGTTGCCAGATGTGTCGGCAGAAAAAAGGCATTGGAGCTCCTGCTCTATGGAAATTTAATAAAAGCCCCGGAAGCGCTCTTGCTTGGCCTGATAAATAAAATCGTCCCCAAAGACGAACTTGAATCCCGGGCTCTTCAATGGGCAGAAGAACTGGCACAAAAAAGCCCCATAGCCGTCCAAATCGCAAAAACCGGATTTTATCATTCCGAAGATATGAATTATGAAGAACAGTTTGCTTATATGAATGAAGCCTTTGCCCGCCTGTGCACAACGGATGATGCAAAAGAAGGAGTTAAGGCATTTTTTGAAAAACGAGATCCTGCCTGGCAGGAAAAATAAGCCATATCCATGCACCTGTGTCCTTAA
>JAGLNZ010000266.1 GCA_023139225.1 Desulfobacula sp.
AATGTCCGGCCACCTCCCCAGGCGGAAAATATAGTAAAGGATATGAAAAAAGAAATCCTTCCCGCTCTTTTGGGTAAATATCCCGGGCTTTCCTTTAGTTTTAAAGGGCGCCAGGCAGATATCAAGGAAAGCATATCCGCTCTTTTAAAAGGGCTTGGCATGGCATTGCTCTGTGTTTTTGCCCTTTTGGCCATTCCATTCAAAAGTTATCTTCAACCCTTTATCATTATGTTCTGTATCCCCTTTGGTATCATCGGCGCCATTGCCGGCCACATTATAATGGGATACTCCCTTTCCGTCATGAGCCTTTTCGGGCTGGTGGCCATGTCCGGGGTTGTGGTGAATGATTCTTTGGTATTGATTGATTTTGCCAATAGGCGGTATCGTCAAGGGGTGCCTGCTCTGTATGCGGTTCATGCAGCAGGTATCCAGAGATTTCGGCCTATTTTGCTGACCACATTGACCACCTGCGGCGGGCTTGCACCCATTATTACCGAAACATCACGGCAGGCAAGATTTTTGATTCCCATGGCAATTTCTCTGGGGTTTGGCATATTGTTTGCCACATTTATCACCCTTGTAATGGTGCCGTGTCTTTACATGATTCTTGAGGATATTAAGACTTTGTTTGCTTCAAAAAATAATCAGGAAAAACAAATTTGAGTACATTTAATTTAAACCGAGTCATAAATCCAGGGTCAGTTGCTATCATCGGTGCAAGTGAAACCAAAGGCAGTGTCGGGGCTTCTATCATGGGAAACATGGTTGCCTCAGGATTTGAAGGCGATATTTTTCCTGTGAATCCAAAGTATGATACTGTGATGGGCATTAAAACCTGCCCGGATGTGAAGGATATTCCTGGCGATATTGATATGGCGGTGATTGCCGTTCCCATAACCCTGGTACCGGATATTCTTGAGACCTGTGGGCAAAAGAATATGGGCGGAGCCGTGATTATTTCCGCCGGAGATGAAATTTTTGGTGATCCGGGAAAAAAGATCGCAACTCAAATTAAGAGACTTTTTCAAAAAACAGGATTGAGAATTGTCGGTCCCAATAGCGTTGGCATCGTGAATACAGCCCTGGGAATGAACGCAAGTTTCATGCATCGAATGCCGCTTCCCGGGAAAATTGCGTTTTTGTCCCAAAGCGGTGCAGTCTGTACTTCCGTCCTTGATATAGCCATGCGCGAGAATGTCGGGTTTTCTCATTTCGTAAATCTTGGGTCAATGCAGGATGTAAGTTTTGCTGACATGCTCGATTTTTTGGGGTCTCTAAATGAGGTCGAAAGTATTGTCATGTATGTGGAGCATCTCACAGACATTAGAAATTTTATGAGTGCAGCAAGGGCGGTATCCCGTGTAAAACCCATTGTGGCATTGAAATCCGATTGGGCAGGCTCAAATACGATGACCTGTGAAGATGAGATCTATGATGCGGCATTCAAGCGCGCAGGCATTCTTCGTGTAAAAGAGTTTGAAGAGCTTTTTGATTGTGCTCAATTTCTTGCAAAACAAAAACGTCCAAGGGGATCGAAACTGGCCATCGTCTCTAATGCCGGGGGAATTGGTGTGATGGCCCAGGATGCCCTGGCTGGCCACGGGCTTAAACCGGCACAACTTTCCCGCGATACGATTGATGCCCTTGAAAATGTATTGAAAGACAATTGGAGCCGGACCAATCCCATTGATTTTTTAGGGACCTCATCACACAGCCAGTATATTGAGGCTGCAAAAATATGCATGAAAGCACCTGAAATTGATGGCCTTCTGTTATTGAGTTCTCCTGTGGGAACCTACGATTCAACACCCCTTGCCAGAGAATTGACACCACTTTTAAAAACAAGCCCGCACCCCGTATTTACTTCCTGGATGGGGGGGCTTTCCATTGATCATTCAAGAGCTGTTTTCAACCGGGCAGGTATTGTGACCTATGAAACTCCTGAGAGGGCCGTTCGGGCATTTGTAAATCTTTATCAATACGGTAAAAATATAGAAATGCTTCAGCAAATTCCTTACCGGACGGACAAACGACTTGAAATCAACAGGCCAAGGGCTCAGGAGATCATAGAACAGGGAGTATTGATAAAGGATGGTAACTTACCGGATCATCTGGCAAAAGACCTGGTCTCATCCTACGGGATTCCCGTGAGCAGCAATGAGGTAACCCGGATGGCAGATTATGAGTTGAGCATCAGTGCATTCCGTCACAAATATTTTGGCCCTGTTATTCAGTTCGGCATGGGTGGTATAATGACGGATGTGTTTAATGATATTTCCATGGCACTGCCGCCGCTGAACCGCCTTCTTGCCAGGACCGCCATAAAAGAGACACGGATTTCTAAAGTATTTCAGGGATATAAACATATTGAAAAACTGGACATGGCACTGCTGGAAGAGATTTTAATCCGTTTGAGCCGTCTGGTTACGGATTTCCCACAGATAAAAATCCTGGATATCAATCCGGTACTGGTAAAAAATGGCCGGATGATCGCTGCGGATGGCCGCGTGATAGTGGAAGCAATGGAATTAAAATCCTCTGACCATCTCGTGATCAGCCCCTATCCCCATTGGCAGGAAAAAAGATTCGGGATAAATGATGATGAAACCATCTTTGCACGGCCGGTACGTCCCAGTGATGCCCAACAAATGATTGATTTGTTTTATGACCTGTCACCTGAAACCGTCTATCTAAGATTTTTTTCACCCATTAAAAAGATATCCAGATCCATGCTCATTAAATTAACCCAGATTGATTATGACAGGGAAATTGCCCTGATCGCATTCTCAAGGTCAAAACACAGAAAAAAAATTGTGGGAGTTGCCCGTATTATATTTGTGCCCGATGGAAGAAAAGCAGAATTCGCAATTGTCCTGGCCGATGCGTGGCAGGGAAAAGGCCTGGGAATAAAATTGCTCAGGCATGCTCTTGTTTGTGCAGGACAATACGGTATTGAACAGGTCTGGGGATCTGTTATTACAACCAATGCAGGGATGATAAAGCTTGGGAAAAAACTGGGATTTGACATTGAAAGAGATCCGGATACATCAGAATACAAATTGACCATTGATCTTGCCGGCCTTGATGAAACCTGATGGCGATATATTTTTCAGGGCAGTGCCTGAATGGACTGGTTGATTCGTTCAATAAGATGGTCTTCAACATTTTTACTGAAAATAATATATCGCTTGTTCCCTGGCGGGATGTCCGGTTTGGATAGGGAAATAAACTTTTTCTCATCAAGTTTTGCGTTTTGCAGCATCATGCTGATTTCTTCAGGGGCAACAAGCATATAGGAGGCCCTGTTGTTGATAATTAGCCTGGGCAGCAATGACTGGTTGCTGGAGATTTCATGAATGTTGGGGGCATAATTATTTATCCATTCATCCATAATGGCTCCATATGAAAAAGAATCAATCTTTGCCAGAATTAACAACCTGTCTGAAAATATATCTTTTATGGTCCTGTGCCGTTCAAACAAATGTTGCAGGGACCTGGTTGTTAACACCACAAGGGGTTTGTTTTGGTAGATGGGCAGACTGAACTTTGCAAAGCCTTGTCTTTCTTTATTTTTAAACCACCCAATGGAGCAGACCTTTTTATTTGGAGTTTTAATAGTCCGCATAATTCTTGATGGCGGAATCTCTTTAAAAATCGGTTTGATATTTGCTTTTTGAAATATTTGTCTGGTCAATTCAACCAAAAATCCGTCAGCCTGGTTTTTTATCGTATCATAGTAAGGCGGTCGCTTAAAATATAATACGGTTAAGGTCTGGGCAGATACTGATCCCAGAGGGATGAACAGTATTATTAATAGAATGATGGTGATATTTTTCATTTTTTTCATTTTTCATTAGAAATTGAAAATGATTGTTTATTCAATATATCAAACTCTTAGACATCAGTAAATAAAATAATAAGGATTTCAAATTAAAATAGTATTAATGGGTGTGGATGAAATCGTTTAAAAAAATCACCGTGGCCGACATGACAATTGTTGAAAGGGTGTTGACAGCCGGAAGCTTAAAATAGCATAATTGATCTTATGGAAACCGTATGGATTATTGGTGTCGGCCGATTTGGATTAGCTGCTGTAAAAAGGTTGTCAAAACAACACAAAGACTGGCAGTTTGTATTGGTGGATCAGGAGTTGAAAAATCTGCTCAAGGTAAAAGGACCCAATATCGTTTTTGAGCACTCCAATGGTATAAAATTCTTAAATGATTGCCTTGAACCCGGGGCAAAAGTATCCTGGATCATTCCGTCACTGCCCGTTCATCTTGTATGGGAATGGTGCCGTATGAAAATGGGGTCGGACCGGCTGGTTCAAACCCGGTTGTCTCCTGGTATTGATTCGCTTCTGCCAAATCCCATGCATGGTGCCAATGGAGATATCTATGCGAGTAATGCCGATTTTATCTGCCCGGCCAATTGCAGTGAACCGGAAGATTATTGCACGGTTACAAAGTGTCCCAGGAAACAGGATATGTTCGCCCGGCTTGAAACATTACATTATAAAGACTATTTTCCCATCGTGCTGCGCAGCAGGCAGATAGGGCCTGGCATCGGGGGGTATAGCCCTGCACAGCTCTTTTCTTTTCTAG
>JAGLNZ010000267.1 GCA_023139225.1 Desulfobacula sp.
CCTTCATCTTTTTGAAGACAGTTTACTGGCAAGGCAATGCGAAAAAGATTGGATTGAATCGTTTTTTGACCTTCCCGAAGGAATTGATGCCATTCTTTCTCTTGCCTGCGGTGCCGGGGTTCAAACCATGGCGGACGTGTTTAAAGGTATTCCTGTTTTACCGGGGTTAAACACCACTTTTCTCGGTGCATTGGATGAACCCGGCATTCTCAATGAAAAATGTGCCGGATGCGGCGATTGCCTTCTGGGATTGACCGGTGGCATATGCCCTATTGCCAGATGCGCCAAACGGCTCCTCAATGGTCCCTGCGGCGGATCATCAAAAGGAAAATGCGAGATCAGCATTTCCTTGGGCCGGGATGTTGAATGTGCCTGGCACCTGATTGTTGAGCGCCTAAAAGAGCTTGGCAAGCTTGATAATTATGAAAAAATAAGTGAAGCGAAAAACTGGACCCCCGGTGGTGCCGGAGGCCCAAGGCAGCTTGTTCATCCTGGAGAAACACCGTTTTAAAAAATATCTCAAAGATTGGTTTTAAGTCTGTTAATTAAGGGATATTTAATTTTCTGCCTGGGCTGAAGCGAATTAAAATTGGTTTCAGGGTTATACTTTTTTAAGAGCCAGAAAGGAATTTCAAGCTCATTTAAACACAGGGTCCATATATTGTCACCGTTTTTTACTTCATACATATCAAGGCCTTGAACAAAAAAAGATTCAAAAAAATCTTCCTCGATTTCTTTATGGAATTCATACCGCTGTTCTTCAAATTGTTGAACCGTTTTTTTTCTCATGGAAATTTTGATTTTCTGATTAATGGAAATTGGTGTTCCATACTTTAATTTGTTTAATGCCCGGATTTCCTGGGTCGGAACCTGAAGCCAGTCAGCATAATGGCCCAGAGTTTCTTCTGCTTCAACTTTGATCGTCCCGATGGTAAGGTTCTCTTTTCGATAAATTTGAAAAACTTTCAGATTGCCGGTAACAATGTTCGGGTTTATGAAAGGCTCATCCTTGATCGGTTTTGCCTGGAGTTCCGGGGGAGATTCAGGAACTTTTTTTTCAGATATGCTTACTTTGACTATTTTTTTTGTGTGAATACTTTTTTGAGGTTTGGCAGTTTTAGATTCTTTTTTTGCAAGAATAATTTCATCTTTAACCGGAATCCTTAAATTTTGCCCGATATAAATGGTTGCCCTGCGATTCAGGCCGTTTGCGAGAATCAGATCCTGCAGCTTAACGGAATGGAGCCTGGCAATTGCACCTGTTGTATCACCTTTTTGAACCCTGTGAAACCGGCTGGGTTTTTGCCTGTCCCGGTACAATGCTGCCAGACGCTTATTAATATCCGGGATGGCTGATATTTTTGGAAGCTTGAGACTGAAACCTTTGGGAATATATTTCTGCCCGTTGAAAACCGGTTTTCGTAAGGCCGGGTTCAGGGTTTGGATATCCCTGATACTGATGTTCAATGTATTGGACAGTTTTTTGACCGGCAGGTATCCTTTAGTTTTGACGACATTAAATGTAATGGTTTTGTTTAACACGATATTGCCAAAATATTTTTCTGGATTTTTTGCAACGATTCGGGCTGCCAGAAATTCAGAATAAAAATTTCTTGATGCAAATTTAAATGAACGGCTGCGATAGGATTTGAAAATTCTTTCATAAGACCCTTTTGATTTTTTTGCCCGCATCATACCTGCCCGACCATGGTTATAAGCGGTAATGGCCAACGGCCATTCTTTAAGTTTGGCATAATTTTTTTTTAACAGGCGAGCCGCCGCATCTGTGGAAATATAAGGGTCCCGTCTTTCATCCACTACATAACCGATCTTCATGTACTGCCTGCCCGTGGAATGTGTAAACTGCCAGATACCGGCCGCACCGAATTTAGAATAGGCTTTAAAATTAAAGGAAGACTCAACACAGGGCAGATAAATAAGATCAACAGGGAGACCATGGGATCTGAAAATGCGCTTAAACTCATCAATGACTGCACCGGAACGGATCAGGCCTTCCTTGAATTGTTTTTTTAATCCGGTCTGGCATCTGATATTAAATGCAGCATTTTT
>JAGLNZ010000268.1 GCA_023139225.1 Desulfobacula sp.
GATGCATCAAGATTGATAATATCATAAATAATTCCAAGGTTCCGGGTGTCATGCATAACGCCCTGGGATTTTGAAAATTTTGTAA
Organism: Desulfobacula sp.; assembly: GCA_023139225.1. Lineage (GTDB taxonomy): Bacteria > Desulfobacterota > Desulfobacteria > Desulfobacterales > Desulfobacteraceae > Desulfobacula. The sequence continues at coordinate 86 of JAGLNZ010000268.1, forward strand.
ATATATCTATCCAGAATTCAACATTTGGTTTAATGGCTGGATAAGTGGGAAAATCAGGGGCAGCAATACTAGTATCCCGGCCGGTGGCAGCTGACAGCGGGGAGGCTATTGCCACAGAAAACCAGACACACACACAAATTAAAATTATTTTTATAATTTGAACATTCCGGTTCAATACACACCAATAAGAGCCAGTCATAAAATCTCCCTGTTCAGATAATTTTTTTACCATTGGGATTTGCGGTATTAAAGGCTAACATATCATCAATGTTTTTTAAACCGTTGATTGGGCTGCCCATCAAATATTTACAGGGTATTAATGGTATCTGCAATTTTTCCTATGGCAGATTTGATTGTTTTTTCATCTGCCATGGTATAATTCAGGCGCATGGTCTCAATGCCTTCGTCTTCATTTGTAAAAAAAAATTTTCCCGGTACAAAAGCCACTCCGTTTTCAATGGCTTTGTGATAAAGGCGTATCATGTCAAACCCTTTGGGGCCTGTGACCCATAAAAACATGCCTCCATCCGAGGGGGAGCAGGTAAATCCTTTCGGCAGTTCAGCTTTGATGGCGGACAGCATGGCTGCCTGTTTAGGTTTGTAAAGGCTGATAATTTTCGGCAGATGTGACGTAAGGTATTGGCCTTCAAGATATTCGGCTGCCAAAGCCTGGTTAAAGGTGCTGGTGTGAAGGTCAACCCCCTGTTTCACAAGAACCAGCCACTGCCTTAAAAATTGGGGTGCCGCGTAAAATCCGATCCTTAAGCCCGGTGCAAAAATTTTTGAAAGGGTACTGATATAAATAACATTATCCACTGCCATGGTTTTGATGGCAGGAATATTTTCACCCTTATACCGCAGTGCACTATAGGGATCATCCTCCACTAAAAGGGCATTATATCTTTTTATAATGTCTGCAATCCGAAGACGTCGTTCCAGTGTAATCGTCCTTCCCGTGGGGTTCTGGAATGTCGGAACAAGATAAATAAATTTAATTTTATGGGTTTTAAGGGTTTCTTCCAGGGATTCGGGTATCAGCCCCTCATCATCCATATCCATCCTTATATAGGTAGGTTCATAGGGGTTGAAGGCTGAAAGTGCGCCTAAATACGTAGGTGCTTCAAGGGCAATTTTATCACCCTTGGAAATTAAAAGTTTAGCCACGGCATCCAAAACACCCTGGGAGCCGGAGGTGATATTGACAGTATCCGGTGTGGCCTTTATTCCCCGGGATTCAAGAAGAATAGAGACCTGTTCCCGCAAAGGGACAAACCCTTCGGTCAAATCATACTGAAATGCCCCGGATGAATATTTAGTCAATACCCTGTCGGTCAATTCCTTAAAAATATCCATGGGAAAGCTTTCCGGGGAGGGAATGCCGCCCGCCAGAGAAACCACACCCGGTTTTGAAACCACTTTTAAAATTTCCCTTATGGCATTGGCTTCCATCAGTTTGGTTCTGTCTGCAAGAAGTGTCTCAAAGCCCATCATTTCCCTTCCTTTTATCGACTCGCTTTAACATATGCGGCTGCTTAGTGATTCTTATAATTACAGCCGGTTTACAGGAACGTTGGCCAGTTTTTCCTCAAGGTACTCGTCCATGAGATCTTTATACTTGTCTTCGGGATAATTTGCTGTGCAGGACCTGCAGCAAAAATAGACTTTTGTTCAGGTTTGTTTAATATATAATTTCCCGCCGCAGTTCAAACATCTTTCTTTTATATCTTTCAAGATTTTTATCCTTTATCTTTTTTTGTCTTGTGGATAAAATAAAGCCAAACATGATAAAAGTCAAAAACAATACAAAAATTGATATCAGGAGCCTTGAATATTGATGGATAAAAAAGAGGACAGATACAATAGAAGCTACCCCATTTCCTGGGACCAGCTTCATCGGGATGCCAAAGCCCTGTCATGGAGGCTTCATGACATTGAAAAAACATGGAAAGGAATTGTCGCGGTCACTCGGGGCGGTCTTGTTCCTGCGGCAATTATTGCCCGGGAGCTTGGAATATACCATATTGATACGGTCTGTATTACCAGCTATGACTGGAAAAATCAGGGCGAGGCAAAAATCCTGAAAGATATTGATGATTCCGGTGAAGATCTTTTGATTATTGATGATCTTGTGGATACGGGCTCAACAGCCAAAGTGGTCAGGGAAATGCTGCCGAATGCCTATTTTGCAACGGTATATGCAAAACCTGCCGGAAAACCCCTGGTGGATGCCTATGTAACGGAAGTCAGCCAGGATACCTGGATTCTATTTCCATGGGATTCAGAGTCTCAATTTGTTGAACCTATTGCCGGAAAGTAGATAAAAAAATCTGCCCGGAAGATCAGAAAACACTCCCGGACAGATGATGCAATTATTTATTTTTATTCATGATATTTCTGTGGGCCATCAGTCTGATGGCATTTATTTTAATAAACCCTTCAGCATCTTCCTGGTTGTAACCGCCTTCAATATCCATTGAAGACAGGTCCTGGTCATAGAGGGAAGAAGGACTTGTCCGGGCAATGGGATATGCAGTGCCTTTATAGAGTTTAAGTGTGACTTCACCATCAATGACTTCCTGGCTCTTATCAATGGACACCATGAGAAATTCCATTTCCGGGCTGAACCAGAATCCATTGTAAACCAGTTCTGCAAATTTGGCAGAGAGCATGTCTCGAAGCCGCATAACTTCACGGTCCATGGCGATACCTTCAATATCTTTATGAGCTTCGTGGAGAATGGTTCCACCCGGTGTTTCATACACCCCGCGTGATTTGATTCCCACAAACCGGTTTTCAACCATGTCAAGCCGGCCGATACCATTTTTCCTCCCCAATTCATTGAGATATTCAAACAGTTCAAGGGCATCGATTTTAACGATGTTGTCATCAAGATTAGTGACTTTAACCGGGATGCCGTCCTTGAATTCAATTTTGATTTTTGTGGGTTTATCCGGTGCGTCTTCAGGGGATACAGTATGGGAATAAATACTTTCCTCGCACTCATGGCCGGGATCTTCAATAATGCCGGCTTCATGGGAAATATGCAGCAGGTTGTCATCTTCACTATAGGGTTTGGATGCAGTCTGCTTGGTCGGGATACCATGCTTTTTTGCATAATCAAGAAGATCGGTTCTTCCTTTGAAGGTGTTTAAAAAATCACTATTTTTCCATGGTGCAATTACTTTGATTTTGGGATTTAATGCATAATAGGACAATTCAAACCTGACCTGATCATTACCTTTGCCGGTTGCGCCGTGGGATACATATTCGGCATTGACTTTTCTGGCAATTTCTATTTGTTTTTTTGCGATAATGGGGCGGGCAATGGCTGTCCCTAAAAGGTATCGGCCTTCATATATTGTGTTGGCCTTATACACAGGAAAAATATAATCGGTGACAAATTCTTTTCTCATGTCTTCGATAAATACTTTTGAGGCACCGATTTCTAATGCCTTTTGTTCTGCAGCTTTAAAATCTTCCTTCTGGCCGATATTGGCCATGTAGGCGAATACTTCATACCCCTGTTCCAAGAGCCATTTCAATATAACAGAGGTATCAAGCCCCCCTGAATAGGCAAGAACAACTTTTCCTTTCGACATTGGATCTCCTTTATTTTCTAAAATTCCCATTGCTTTTAAATATCATGGCCTATTAATGAAGAAAAATATTAAAATAGTCAATAAGAAATGGGCTTGAAGAGGATTCATTAAAACTGCTATGGTTAAAAAAGAATTATAAAACAGCTCTTAAATGCATTAAGGTACAGCATGGATAAGGATGAAAAAATCTATAACGACCTGCAACAACACCTGGACAGTCAGGCAGTCGGGTTCCCTGCAACCAGATCAGGGGCTGAAATCAGGATATTAAAACATATTTTTTCACCCCAACAAGCAAAGATTGCCACATGTTTGAATTTTAAACCTGAACCACTTGAAATTGTATATAAAAAAGCCCAGAGCCTGGTTGAATCTCCAAATAAACTGTCAGACATACTTGATGCCATTGAAAAAAAAGGGGGGATTGAAGCCTGGGTTAAAGGAAACAAAAAATATTATTGCAATGCTCCCCTTGTTGTGGGGATGTATGAATTTCAACTTGGCAAACTAACACCTGAATTTATTGAAGATTTTGATGAATACTTTTCAGACAGAAAATTCGGGGTGGAATTTTTAAGTACTGAACTGCCTCAAATGCGCACCATACCCATTGCCAAAAGCATTGCCATTAAAAACCATGTCAGTACATTCGATGAAGTTGCGACCCTGTTAAAAGAATCTGACACAGCCTTAGCCATCTGTGAATGCATCTGCCGACAGAAAAAGGACTTGCAGGGCAAACCCTGTAAGGTTACCCATCGAAAAGAAACTTGTCTTGCAGTGGGAAATCTGGCACAGGCGGCTGTCCGGCATGGCTTGGGAAGAGGCATTGACCTGGATGAGGCGTTATCAATTCTTGAAGAAAATCAAAAAGATGGTCTGGTTCTCCAGCCGTCCAATACCCAAAAGGTTGATTTTATCTGCTCCTGCTGCGGATGCTGTTGTGGTATGCTTAAGGTTCACAAAAGCATACCAAAGCCTTTGGATTTCTGGGCTGCAAATTTTTATGCCAAGATCGACACCGGCATATGCGAGGGTTGCGGAAATTGTGAAAAAAGATGCCAGGTGGGTGCCCTGAAACTGTCTGAAAAAACTCAACAGGCATCAATTGATCTCAACCGGTGTATCGGGTGCGGACTGTGTGTGTCTGTCTGTCCTCAAAAAGCCATAACAATGCAGAAGAAATCTGTTGAAATCAAGCCTCCGCCAACACGGGAAGATCTGTTTGATATTATTATGTCCAAAAAAAAAGGAAAACTTGGGAAACTGAAAGTGATGGGGAAACTGATAATGGATGCCGTAACAACAGGGCAAACCCATTTATTTAGATAATTATGGAGGATTTTTATGGGAATCGATATGCATGAACACCTGGCAAGGCATCTGTCCATGATGGGGCTGCCCCTTACAGACGGGCTTGTAGACATTTTAAAAGAAAATTTCACAAAAGAGGAAGCAAAAGTTGCCATGCTGCTCCCGGCAACCGACATACCACTTAAACCGGTAACAATAGATGAGCTGGCCCGATCAAGTGATATGGATCGAAAATACCTGGCAGATACCCTGGAAGGCCTGGCCGCAAAAAAACTCATTTTTTCAAGTAAAACCAAGGGCGGCGAAAGAGGTTATGCACTACATCAAGCGGGGTTTGGGTTTCCCCAAGCGTTTTTCTGGGACGGCAAAAAAACGCCATACACTCTTAAAATGACTAAACTTGTCCTAAAATATTTCAATCGCAAAGTAACAAAACAAGCCTTTTGCGGCGGGGACACTAAAGCATACCGTTATATCCCTATTCATCGTTCACTGAAACCGGATGTGCAGGCAGTCCTTCCCCATGATATGATGAAAAATGTGCTTGACAATGCCGAACTGTTTGCGGTTGCTCACTGCACCTGCCGCGTACAGGCCGGCCTTATTGGAAGACCCTGCGACCACCCCCTTGAAGTCTGCCTCAAGTTTGATGACATGGCAGAGTATATTATCGAGCAGGGGCTTGGCAGAAAGATTACCCGAAAAGAAGCGGGAGAAATCGTTAACAGCGCGGCAAAAGCAGGACTGGTTCATTTTGTTGACAATGCGGCGGACAAGGTAAAGCACAATTGCAATTGCTGCGGCTGTGCCTGCTGGAATGTCGGAACTATCCGGAGACGCAAGATCCCCAGGGACGA
>JAGLNZ010000269.1 GCA_023139225.1 Desulfobacula sp.
TCCCACCAGATTGCAGTTGCCATTGATCGCAAGCGTATCAATGAAGCATTAAAGGAAAATGAAGAAAGGTATAGAACGCTTTGTGAAAAATCCCATGATATTATCATGCGGTTTGATAAATCCTGCTGCCACCTCTATGTTAATCCTGCCATTGAACAGCTGGGTTTTACACCGGAGCAAATGATCGGTAAAACCCATAAAGAGTTGGATTTCCCTGAAGTTCTTGTGAATCAATGGGAAGTTTCAATTCTTAATGTGTTTGAAACCGGGCAGGTGAACCGAATTGAATTCAAACTGCCGGACGGGCTGTGGATAGACTGGTTGCTGTGCCCTGAATTTGGTTCAGCCAATCAAGTGAAATCCGTGATTACCTTTGCAAGGGATATCACCGAAAGAAAGCAGGTGGAATTTCATAGCGCCTGTTATGATAAAATCAATAAAAATATTATTAATGCAGCCGATATGGAGCAGATGTTCAATGGTATCCTTGACACGATGATTGAAATTTTTAATTGTGACAGGGCATGGATTCTTTTTCCCTGTAATCCTAATGCAGCAAGTTATTCCATGCCATTTTTAAAAGCCAGACCGCAATGGCATAAAGAACCGGGTTATAATGTCAAAATTAACAGGCAGGCCAGTGATCTTTTAAAAGAGATCTTAAGATCTGATGACCCCGTCGTTTTTGACAAAATATCAGGCAAAAAAATTAGAAAAGAAGTTCAAAAAAAAGATTTTGTACTGTCACAGATCATTATTCCCATTTTTCCAAAGACAGGAGAACCCTGGGCAGTCGGCCTGCACCAATGTTCCCATGCAAGGGTGTGGACCAGAGAAGACAGCCGGTTGTTTAAAGGAATTTCCCAAAGAATTGCAGACGGGTTAAGCAGTATGCTGCTTTTCAGGGAATTGCGGCAGACAAAAAATTATTTTGATAATGTGATTAATTCCATGCCTTCAATCCTGATGGGAGTCGATCTGGAGGGTAGGATTACACAATGGAACTACCGGGCCAAACTGGATACGGGAATAGCACTTAAAGATGTTATAGGACAATATTTTTATCATCTTTTTCCTCATCTGATTAAATTTGTTGACACAATTAAGACCGCAATTGACGAGCAGAAAGTGATTGAAGAAATCAAAATACCTCGTTTGATTAAGGGTAAAACCATATATGAGAATATTACGATTTATCCTTTAAAAGGAGCCCATACACAGGGTGCCGTGATCAGAATGGATGATGTCACACAGCAAATTCAAATGGAAGAGATGATGATTCAATCGGAAAAAATGCTTTCTATCGGCGGGCTTGCGGCCGGCATGGCCCATGAAATTAATAACCCTCTGGCAGGTATGATGCAGAATGCTCAACTGGTATTAAACCGCCTTTCAAAAAAAATACCCGGAAATGAGAAGATTGCACAAGAGGTCGGGACATCCATGGAAGTCATTAAAGCTTACATGGACAAAAGAAAAATTTTAAATCAGCTTGAGCATATTAATGAGGCGGGTGCGCGTGCAGCCGGAATTGTTCAAAATATGCTGTCCTTTGCAAAAAAGGCAAAAGGTTCCAAGACTTATGAAAACCTGGCCCGGTTGCTGGACAGAACCATTGAGCTTGCTCAAAATGATTATGATTTGAAAAAAAGGTTTGATTTTAAACAGATTAAAATCAGGAAACAGGAAGACAAAGCATTCCCCCTGATATTTTGTGAGCCCAGCAAAATTCAACAGGTTTTTTTAAATATTATCAAGAACGGCACTGAGACCATGGTTGAATTTAAAGAAAAAATGACGGAACCCCCTGAATTTTTCATCCGGTTTTCCATTGCAGATGATATGGGGGTTATCCAGATCAAGGATAACGGCCCCGGGATGACGGAAGACGTAAGGAAAAGAGTATTTGAGCCTTTTTATACGACAAAATCACCCAATAAAGGAACAGGACTGGGACTTTCCGTTGCATTCTTTATCATTGTTGAAGAACATCAAGGAGAGCTGAGCGTTGAGTCAGCACCAGGGCAGGGAGCCAATTTTATTATCAAGCTGCCGATACATGATTAATCGATGAGGCCATAAATCCTGCCCCAAAACCATTATCAATATTCACTACGGCAATATTGGAACTGCACGAATTCAGCATTCCTAGAAGAGCTGTCATTCCGCCAAAACTCGACCCATATCCAATGCTTGTAGGAACTGCAATGACAGGGGCTTTGACCATCCCTGCCACAACACTGGGAAGTGCTCCTTCCATTCCGGCTACAACAATAAGAACGGCTGAATTCAAAATCTGTTCCTGGTGGGCAAAAAGACGGTGAATACCGGCTACCCCAACATCAAATATCGTTTCAACCTCATTCCCCATGGCTTTGGCAGTTAAAAAAGCCTCTTTTGCCACGGGAATATCCGATGTCCCGGCAGAAATTACAAGGATTTTTCCTGTACCTGTGATTTTGGGCTCATTTTTTTTAAGCCACAGGAGTCTTGCATCTTTAAAATACTCAGCCTCGGAAAATTTTGAAGTTATTTTTTGTGCCTTTTGTTTTTCAAGGCGGGTCACAAGAATGATATCCTCATTGATGATCATTTTTTCCATGATACCAATGATTTGTTCACTTGTTTTGCCCTGTCCGAAAATCACTTCGGGGAAGCCCTTTCTTAAAGACCTGTGATGATCTATCTGTGCGAAATCAATATCCTCAAAAGAGATATGCTTAAGTTGCTTTTGTGCATCTTTAACAGATAAGAACCCTTCGGCCACCTGAGAAAGAATTTTGGTCAAATTATCCTGGTTCATAGACTAAACTTTGCTTTAGCTTTGACGGCGCAGCCAGGAAAGCCCTTTGCCTGATTTTTCAGCCTTGGCTTCCTCATCGTCAGGGACCTTGGTTTCTTCATTTTTTTCCATAACGGATGGCTCCTCATTGTTTTGTTTTTCCCGGGTGTCGGAAATATATTTGGCATAGCCCCATTTGTACCTGCCGAATTTGCAATATCCATGGACATTATTGAATCGGGCATCAATATTTTTTCCAATGGGGATCACATTACCGTCAATATTGGGACTAAGGTACTCTGACAGCTCGACACTGCCGCCGCCTGAAAGGATAATTGAATCAATGTCCCAGTCATTTTCCCACAGTCTGTTGAGATCGGATGCAATGGCTGATGCGGCATGGGTGTAGACTCGTTTTTTCAGATTTGAAATATTGTATTCTTTTCCTCTGATTTTGATTATTCCCGAGTCAATAAATTTAAACATTCTGTAAAGTTCAATAGTAATACTGCTTTCCTGCCTTAATTTATTGGCAATCACGGAAAAGCATTTTGAAATACCGGTGTCCATTGTGGAAGAACCTCTTTCAATATATTGAAGATGATCGAAAATACTAAAATCCGTGGTTCTAAAACCAATATCAACAACACCCAGTTTTTGCGTTGCAAGCCCACGGTCTTTAATTTTTCCCTGGTCATCAAAAATAAGATTGAAAATTGATCCAATGGGCTGCGGGATCACATGAATTTTATCGATGTGAACTCTTTTTGTTACATCTTTACCATCTTTATTGTGAAACGTTATTTCGTGAACTCCCCTGATCATCTCTTTGAATTTTTTGGTGTCTCTTTTTAGATAGCCGACCGGTAGGCCGGATACAACATTAATAGGCGCAGAAGTATCTGTGCAGATACCTGCAGCTGCAATGGCAAGAATTTTGACAAAATCTTCGAGAAGTTTTTCCTGGTCAAGGGTAAATTCACGTATATTCGATTGAAGTTCTGCATAACTGCCAAGAAAATAGGATTTATCCTCCAGGGTAATATGCAGATTCGATGTTGAAGAATCATCGCCCAATAAAGAGCGGAACTGGATGTCCGTGGCATCTCCGATGAGTGATTTAAATATCACTGAATTTTTGCCATTATATGCTTTTGTAAAACCAAACCCGACATCGATTCCAACAATTTCCATATCGTTCTCCTCCCGCTAGTTTTAGGCGCTATTATCGGATCAATTTGAAGACGTAAGCGTCAATGTTAGATAGCATTATGAAATAACCTGCGTCAAGGGATAATGAAATGGATTTTATGCATTCTTGCACTTCTTCATTAAATATTATAGAAGTTTGCAGAATAATTTTTTTGCGGGTGGAAAAAATGAAGAAAGACCAGGTATTTGCAGACAAAAAGGTTAGAGTTAGTCCCTTTGAATTTAATAAAGAGGTGGCCAATGTTTTTGATGATATGCTGCATCGATCGGTACCTTTTTATGCTGAAACCATTAAACGGCAATCGCAGCTTACTGCCCAGTATTACCAGGAGGGCAGCCGTATTTACGATCTGGGTTGTTCCCATGGAAATCTTGGGATGCTGATCCTGAATCAATTAAGGGAAAAAAGATTCTCCATGGTCGCTGTGGACAGTTCCAAACCCATGATTGAAAAATATTTAAAACGGCTGGAAAAGAATGATAATACACAAAAGGTTGATCTGATCTGCGGTTTTTTAGAAGATATTCAAATTAAAAATGCATCAGTGGTCTTAATTAATCTGACCCTGCAATTTCTTGACACGGAAAAACGAGATGATCTTATAAAAAAAATTTATCAGGGGATGAATCCAAACGGCATCCTTGTTTTAACGGAAAAGACGGTTCATGCAGCAAAGATGCTGGATGATCTTCAAACAAAATTTTATAAAACCTTCAAAGTTGAAAACGGTTATTCCCAGCTTGAGATCAGTCAAAAAAGGGATGCTCTTGAAAAGGTTCTTATCCCGGATACCCTTGAAACCCATCGCAACAGAATTTTAAACGCAGGGTTTACAATATTTGATATCTGGCTCAAATGGTTTAATTTTGCCTCAATGATAGCCATAAAGAAATAACCATAAAGGTCACACGTATAATGGAAAAATTGCTTCAACAACGTCACCGTCTGAAAATAGACCATTGCTATAATGAGTTTGAAACACTCATAAAAGAAAAAAGAGCCTTTCTGGATCAGCCCCGGGGTAATTTTTTAAAATATAAAAAAGTTCTTGAAAGTATCCCTGAATTTATTCCTTCGTTCATAGATCTTAAAACCCGTGTGATCACCATTGGAGAGAAAGCGGACCTGACACAGCAAGAATACTATTTGCTCGAGGATAAGCTTGCACAGCTTTGCCCCTGGCGAAAAGGACCTTTTAATCTTTTTGGAATTAAGATTGACTCAGAATGGCAATCCTGGATGAAGTGGGACAGGCTGAT
>JAGLNZ010000027.1 GCA_023139225.1 Desulfobacula sp.
CACTTTGGCGATATTGTGGCCATCGGCGGTGTCAGCGGGAAAGATTACCTGAAGGATCCGGGTATCCAAAATACCATGCTGGGTGATGGTGTGGCAACTTCCCTTGCATCATTTTTGGGTGGACCGCCCAATACCACTTATTCGGAAGTCACCGGCGCTGTTGCCCTGACAAAGGTATTCAACCCCGCCATCATGACCTGGGCCGCTATCACAGCCATCCTGCTAGCCTTTGTCGGAAAGCTGGGCGCAATTCTTCAAACGATCCCCGTCCCGGTAATGGGAGGGATTATGCTGCTTCTTTTCGGTGCCATCATGGTTATTGGGTTAAACACCCTGGTGAGATCCGGCGACGATCTTCTGGAGCCGAGAAATCTTTCCATTGTTGCTTTGATCCTGATATTCGGTATTGGTGGAATGAGTTTTTCAGCCGGCCAGTTTCAGCTTCAAGGCATTGGCCTTGCCGGCATCCTGGGGGTTGTTTTAAACCTTGTTCTACCCCACGAAAAGAAAGAATAATTTAATAAACAGCTCTTACATACCCCTGAAAAAGATATACTCAACATATCGTTTCCAGGGGTATTTTTATTTAAATAATTTAAACAATGCTTGAGTTCCATCGTTTTCAAGTCCCTTTGCCGCCATTTTTTTATACAGGGACAGGGCAAGATCAAGTCCCGGAGTTTCAAGTCCCAAACGGCTTGAAGATGTTGATGCAATGTTCATATCCTTAATAAAATGTTTGATAAAAAATCCAGGCTCAAAATTACCTGCAATCATTCGGGGGCCCAGGTTATTCAACGACCATGAGCCTGCGGCGCCCTGTCCGATGCTCTTGAGTACGCTCTTTGGATCAAGGCCCGACTTTTTGGCATAGGCAAGGGACTCACAAACCGATACCATTCCTGCTGCAATGGCAATCTGGTTTGCCATTTTGGTATGCTGGCCAGACCCTGCTTCCCCTTGAAGAATAATATTTTTACCCATCACCTCAAAAAGCGGGATTACTTTATCAAAGGTCTTTTTATCTCCACCGACCATAATGGAAAGACTGGCGTTTTGAGCGCCCAGATCTCCACCCGACACCGGAGCATCAAGGGATTCAATTCCTTTTGCTTTCGCCTTTTCATAAATTTTGACTGCAAGATCCGGACTGGACGTGGTCATATCAATCACGACAGTCCCTTTTTTTGTATGGTTTAAAATACCATCTTCACCCAGGTAAACGTCTTCAACATCAGCGGGAAAGCCTACAATGGTAATGAGAACATCACATTTTGCACTTAACTCACCCACACTATCCTCCCACACAGCACCTTTAGAGATAATAATATTTGCCTTATTCTTTGTACGGGTATTAGCATGCAGTTCATATCCGGCATCCAAAATATGTCCGGCCATACTCTGGCCCATGACTCCCAATCCGATAAATCCGACAATGGTTTTTCCAGGTTCAATGCTCATGAATCAAATTTCCTATAAAATTATTATTTTCCCCATTAATGACAGTTTTTTCAGAGTTAATCAACTCTTGAGCCTTCAACCTCAGAGCCATCGCATGCAAAAAAATATTTAATACTTGACTTCCAAGCAATATCCTTCTATTCTTATCAAATTGTGCTATATTGTATTTAGCGCATACGGTTTCCCTCTAAGGTGTGTATTCCCGACAACAAAAACGGTATTATCCCCCAAAGATCGAAACTTGTATTTTTTTATTTTTTATTTTAGGAGATTGCCAATATGGCTAACGGTATCGTAAAATGGTTTAACGACTCAAAAGGTTTTGGATTTATCGAACAGCAAGACGGTGGAAAAGATGTGTTTGTACATCATTCAGGCATTAATTCAACCGGTTTTAAATCCCTCAATGAAGGAGATAGTGTTACATTCGACATTGAAGAAGGCCAGAAAGGTCCTGCAGCAGCAAATGTAACCGTGGTTTAGTAAACCGTTTTATTTGCTTTAAAAAAAGTCATCTTGATGACTTAAAAATAAAAGACCCTGAACAAGATATCGTTCGGGGTCTTTTTGTTTTCACGAAACGTCCTCTTCATTATCATTCAAACAATCCCAATCTGTATGTCAACATTTGGATATTTTTTAATCACGGACCTTGAAAATCTTTTCAAATTGAATCTCCTTTAATTCATGATAAAAACATGGTAACGATCAACAACACAATAATTATTAAAAAGTTGAAAGAAAAATAAAAATGATTGACTTAAGAAGCGATACGGTTACAAAACCTTCGGCTGACATGCTAAAGGCCATGATAAATGCAATGGTGGGGGATGATGTGTATGGAGAAGATCCCACTGTAAATGAACTTGAAGCCCTTGCTGCAAAAATGATGGGAACACAGGATGCAATTTTTTGCACCAGCGGCACCCAGAGTAATCTATTGGCCCTGCTGGTTCATTGTGAAAGGGGAGATGAGTATATTGTGGGGCAGCACGCCCACACCTACCGGTATGAAGGCGGTGGTGCGGCTGTATTTGGAAGCATTCAGCCCCAGCCCCTGGATTTTGAAGAAGACGGGACACTGAGCCTTGAAAAGGTATCCCAGTTTATTAAACCTGATGATTTTCATTTTGCCAACACAAAACTTTTGTGCCTTGAAAATACCCATGCCGGAAAAATCCTGCCCCTGGATTATTTAAAAGAGGCAAAAAAATTTGCAGATGACAACAGGTTAATACTGCATCTTGACGGGGCAAGGGTCTTTAATGCCGCCGTAAAACTCAAGGTTGACGTTAAAGAGATCACTTGCTTTTTTGACACGATTTCCTGCTGCCTGTCAAAGGGCCTGGGTGCTCCCGTGGGATCTGTCCTCTGTGGTGCAGGGGATCAGATAAAAAAGGCAAGGCGCTGGCGCAAGGTCCTGGGCGGCGGCATGAGACAGGCAGGCATCCTGGCGGCCGCAGGCATTTATGCCCTTTCAAATAATATTCACAGGCTTGAAAAGGACCATGATAATGCTTTGGTCCTGGCCAAAGCATTATCTGAAATCAAAAATATTCACATCAATATGGAGATGGTTCAAACCAATATCATTTTTGCCGATATCAAGGCAGATATGGACACGCTTTATGATTTTCTCAAAGAAAAGGGAATCATCATCGATAAAAATAACAATTTAAGACTTGTCACTCATCTGGATATTTCAAGTCCGGATATTGATTACACCATTAAGGCGTTTAAAGCATTCTTTGATTAGGTTTTTTAGGGTTAGGATTTTTCAGCAAACAATTGCGGAAAATCTGTAAATATACCGTCAACACCAAGCGTGACAAACCGTAAAAAGGTCTTTGGATCATTTATGGTAAACAGGTTGATCTTTTTACCTTTGGCCTTAAGATGCCCTATTTTTTCCGGATCTATCAGGTCAGCATTGACATTATAGACCGGAAACACATAATCCTTAAAATCAAGAGGGTCTGTATCATTTTCTCCGACTAGGGCCTGAATTTCAATCTTTGGTTCTTTGATCATGACCCTCTCAAGCCAGTCATGATTAAAAGATGAAATGGCCACCCTGTTCAGCGGTATCCCGGTACGATAGATTCTTTCAAGTGTCTGATCGGGTATATATGTGTCATTGTTTTCCATGGAATAACTTTTAAGCTCAAGATTGACTTTCCAGTTCATTTTTTTTGTGAACAAAAGCCCTTGTTCAAGAGTAGGGATGATCTGTTTTTTAAAGGATAACAATGCATCTTTTGTAACATTACCTGCTAAAATTTGTAAAAAAGGGTCTGTATCAATAAAATAGGATCCAGCATCCAGGGACTGAATATCCTCCAGACAAAAATCCCTTACAAGATATGAGGATCTTGACGGGAACTTTGTCGTCGCATTGGTACACCTTAAAAGGGTTTCATCATGGAACAGGACAAGATGGCCGTCGCAGGTTGCAGTTATATCCGTTTCCCAAAGATCGGCACCTGTTTCATACGCAATTTTAGCTGCGATCAGGGTATTTTCAGGTGCAAGACTTCTGGCACCCCTGTGAGCAATTACCCGGACCATTATTCTACAAACTATCTTCGATCATCAATAGGAATATAGTCATACAATTGATTGCCGGTATAAATCTGGCGCGGTCTTGATATCCTCATCTCAGGATCAACCACATCCTCTTTCCACTGGGCAATCCATCCCGGCAAACGGCCTATGGCAAACATAACCGTAAACATATTGGTCGGAATCCCCATGGCCCGCAACACAATACCGGAATAAAAATCAACATTGGGATAAAGATTTTTGTCTTTGAAATACGAATCTTTTAAAGCTGCTTCCTCAAGCCTTTGGACAATGTCCAGCAGCGGGTCTTTTCTTTTGATTTTTGCAAGAAGGATATCACTCATATTTTTCATGATCTTTGCCCTTGGATCAAACGTCTTATAAACCCTGTGTCCGAATCCAGAAAGCCTGAAAGGATCATTTTTGTCTTTTGCTTTTGAGATGCACTCCTTGACCGTCATCCCGTTTTTATGAATTTCTTCAAGCATATTGACCACTGCCTGGTTTGCTCCGCCATGCAGGGGTCCCCAAAGTGCTGAAATTCCAGCTGAAATGGCTGAATAAATATTGACTTTACCACTGCCCACAACCCTTACAGCCGTGGTGGAACAATT
>JAGLNZ010000270.1 GCA_023139225.1 Desulfobacula sp.
GGTATTTCACCTGAAAAAAAGATATCATCTGATATTTTTGAAAACTTTTTTTTGAAATGAAATTTGGCATTCATATTGGATTCAAGATGTTCCCGGCTGAACCGGATACCAATAAACACTTCTTGCTTTTTATCTTCATTTTCGTGGCGAACATATTTGGGAACAAAGATATCCGGATGGGCATAGACATCAATTTTTTCTTTTCGAGGCATTAAATCGGCAAGTCCGCCGGTATGGTCATAGTGACCATGGCTCAAGACAATTTTTTTTATATCCGGAAGGTTGATATTCAAGGCCTGTGCATTGGCTTTTAAACCCAGCCCCTGGCCCGTATCCATGAGGATCTTTTCGTTATTTTTTTCTATAAGTGCAGAAAAGCCGTGCTCGCCTATAATGCCTTTTACTGCACCAGCCCTGTTCTCGCACATGATGGTGATTTTTGTTTTTTCCAAAATGATTTCCTTTATGTTTTATTATAATAATACCGGGCTTGTCTGGTAATTTGTAATATAGTATTGATTTTTTTTTTCAAAAAATACAACCCCGTCAAGGTAACCCACATCTCCTGCTGTTTCATGTTTTAGCCCCAATTTAAATTCTTTTAAAGGGAAAATATTCCAGTCATGGGAAACGCAGATGGCAATTTGGTTGTCTCTAAGCTTTTGTATTTGTTCAATCATGAATTGAGTTAAAAGGTCTGATGCTTTTTTGGGATTTTCCATAATACTTTTATCAATGCGATTATCAAACCAGTTTCGTAAAAAAAGGTCATTCCCCTGTTCTTCAATGCAGGGGATGGCTTTTTCAACATCCTTTACATAAAAAGGAGAAAGCATATCATTTAAAAGATTATGGTCAATGACCCGGCTGTTTTTTTTTGTAAAGCCTTTATCTATTAAAAAGGCTGTCTCAATACATCTTCCCATAAAACTGGAAGTAAATTTAGGCAAGGGGTCCGGGCGCATGGAGGCGCCGAAATCAAAGGCGAAATCCTTACCTTTATCGGTCAGTCCCATAAAGGGTTCCAGTTTTGAATCTTGTGTGAAGAATCTATCTGAATGGCGAATGAGCACACTGATTTTTTCTATTCCGTCATCCAGCAAATGATTTATTGTATCAATGGTTTGCTTTGTTTTGAGTTCATACTTTTTTGTCATTTATGAGGTACTCCTGAAGGTTCATTAGTTTATCTTTTTATTGAATAGTTTTCATACTCTATGCTATATGAGCTGTCAAGTTTGGGACCTAATCATTAAGGAGCAATTTTAATGGCAAAAAAAATCAGTATTATCGGAGTCCCCATGGATTTTGGGCAGCTGCTTCGCGGGGTTGACATGGGACCTGCAGCCGTCAGGTACACCGGACTAATTTCAAGACTCAGGTCTTTGGGACATAAAGTTGTTGATACGGGAGATATCAGTATTCCTATCCGGGATTGTGATGCCGGTACTCAATTGGAAAATGATGAAGATAAGTATTTAAAAGAAATTACCCAGATTTGCGAGTCCATATATAAAGTGGGTAAAAAGGTTGTTAAAAAAGGGCATTTTCCCTTATTTATCGGTGGAGATCACTCCATAGCAGTGGGAACGGTTGCTGCTGTCACAAACGATGAACCCACCGGGCTTATATGGATTGATGCCCACGGTGATTTTAATACACCTGATACCTCTCCGTCCGGAAATATTCACGGGATGCCGTTGGCTGCTCTTATCGGAGAAGGCCACAAGTCTCTGGTCGATGTGGGTCGGCCCGGTGCAAAAATTGATCCTGACAATGTGGTGATGATCGGTCAAAGAGATCTGGATGTAAATGAGAAAAAAAGACTTAAAAAAACAGGTATTACCGTATTTACCATGCGGGATATTGATGAGCAGGGGATCAGTTCTGTTGCCAATAAGGCCTTGATGAAATTTGTTCATTTAAAAAGAATTCA
Organism: Desulfobacula sp.; assembly: GCA_023139225.1. Lineage (GTDB taxonomy): Bacteria > Desulfobacterota > Desulfobacteria > Desulfobacterales > Desulfobacteraceae > Desulfobacula. The sequence continues at coordinate 1,937 of JAGLNZ010000270.1, forward strand.
TCTGACCGTGGATATGGATGCCCTTGATCCTGTCGAAGCACCGGGTGTGGGAACACCTGTCCCGGGAGGGATTTCCTATCGTGAAGCCCATCTCTTAATGGAGATTCTTGCAGATTCGGGCAAAGTCACCTCCATGGATCTGGTTGAGATTAATCCGATTTTGGATATTGCCAATAAAACAGCAGAACTGGCAGTGGAATTAACCCTCTCCGCATTAGGGAAGAGTATTTTGTGAGTCTGGATGAATATATCCAATCCCTGAAAAACTATAAGGGATTTGCAGGGGATATTGTCTGCCATAGAACCCTTTCATCCAGACAGGCAGTTTTTGCTTCTGCTGATCCTGAACTGAAAAACAATCTGTCCTCCATATTGAAATTTTTAGGTATTAAAAGGCTTTACAGGCATCAGAAAAAAGCCATAGACATGATCTGTAATGGCATTCACACGGTAATTGCAACACCAACGGCCAGTGGTAAAAGTCTTATTTATAACCTGCCTGTGATAGATCAACTTATTGAAAATCCGAAATCCCATGCCCTTTATCTGTTTCCGTTAAAAGCCCTGGCACGGGATCAGCTTTCTACGGTTCAAGGCTTACTGAGCCTTGCAGGGACCCGGAATATGGCTTCTGTGCAATTAAGAGCTGCCGTATATGACGGGGATATCTCCTCATATCAAAAAGCAAAAATTAGAAAAGCGCCTCCTCATATTCTGCTGTCAAACCCGGAAATGCTTCATTTGGCCATGCTGGCCCATCATCATTTGTGGGAAGGCTTTTTTAAACATTTAAAATACATAGTCATTGATGAAGTTCATACCTATCGGGGTATTATGGGCTCCAACATGGCATGGGTGTTCAGAAGACTTCAAAGGATCTGCCTTCTTTACGGGTCCAGACCGATTTTTATTTTTTGTTCCGCCACTATTGCAAATCCGGCATCCCTGGCCC
>JAGLNZ010000271.1 GCA_023139225.1 Desulfobacula sp.
GCGGTTCACCGAGGCTTGAGGACGATTTGCTATACACAATCCAGGAAAATTACAGAATTGATTGCGATATGGTCATCCCAAAGAGCCGCCTCTTTTTCAGACAGGATCAGTGCGTACCGGGCGGGTTTTTTACCCGAGGAAAGACGATCCATTGAAAGAAAACTTGCCACGGGAGAACTTTTAGCAGTAGTGTCCACCAGCGCTCTGGAATTAGGGATTGATATCGGCAACCTGGATATATGCATATTGGTCGGTTATCCCGGAACCATCATGTCCACCTGGCAGAGGGCAGGCCGTGTCGGCCGGGCCGGTGAGGACTCGGCCCTGATACTTATTGCCCATGAAGACGCATTGGATCAGTATTTTATCAACCACCCAAATGTTTTTTTTAATATGCCCCCTGAAAAAGCAATTATCAATCCCCAAAACATGGTGATTTTAAAACAGCACCTGGAGTGTGCAGCAGCAGAGTTGAGCCTGGACCGGTTTGAGCCATTCTTAAGTGATAAAATTATTCAAAAAGCCATATCAAAACTGGAGTATTCAGGTAAGCTTTTAAGAAGCCGTGGGGGAGACATGTGGTATGCAGCAAGGAAATCACCCCACAGGAATGTTAATCTGAGAGGAACCGGAAAAAGCCTTCCCATCTTTCTTGAAAAGACAAAGCAAGGCCCCCAGAAAAGTATCGGAGATATTGATAAGCACAGGTCCTATTTTGAAACCCATGAAGGAGCTGTCTACCTGCACCATGGAGAATCTTATATCATCACCCGGTTTGATCATGAAAAGGGGATTGTTGAGGCAAAGAAAAAAGATGTCCATTATTATACAAAGGCTCGATCTGTAAAAACCACTAAAATAATTAAACAGCTTGATTCAAGCATAGTCAAAGGCACCCGGGTTGGATTTGGAAAATTAAGAATTACAGAACAGGTGACAGGTTTTGACAGAAGGCTTATATCCAATGGCAAATCCCTGGGCATCATACCATTGGATTTGCCAAAGCTTGAATTTGAAACCCAGGGTCTCTGGATTGAAATTCCGGATTATGTCAGAGATAAAATTGAATCTGACAGGATGCATTTTATGGGCGGGATTCATGCGCTGGAGCATGCAGCCATTGGGATCATGCCGCTGCTGGTGATGACGGACAGAAATGATTTGGGCGGAATCTCCATTCCGTTTCATTCCCAGACCGGGAAAGCAGCCGTGTTTATATATGACGGTGCACCAGGGGGCCTTGGATTGTCTAAGCAGGCATTTGACCATTCACAAGAGCTTCTTGAAAAAACCTTTGATGCCATCAGGTCATGTGAATGTGAAGCAGGGTGCCCCGCCTGTGTGCATTCTCCCAAATGCGGGTCAGGGAACCGACCCATTGACAAGCTGTCCTCTTTAAAGATCCTTGAAATGATGTTAACCGGGCGGGGAAAAGAAAAATTTTATCAGATCAATGAACCTGTTTTTGAAACTATATCTGAAGAGTCTTCAGGTTTTGATTCTCAATTATATCATATGGAAAATTTACGATATGGTGTCCTTGATATAGAAACCAGACGATCGGCCAAAGAGGTCGGCGGCTGGAACAGGGCCGAGAAAATGGGGGTCAGCTGTGCCATACTCTATGATTCTAAAACAGATATTTACCGGGAATATCTCCAAAAAGATATTGAGTTGCTTTGTAAGGATCTTCAACAATTAGACCTGGTTATCGGCTTTAATATTATTCATTTTGATTATAAGGTATTGTCAGGGCTTTCTGACTTTGATTTTTTTTCTTTGCCCACCCTGGACATCCTGTTAAAGGTTCATGAAAGATTGGGGTACAGGCTTTCTCTTGACCATCTGGCAGTACAAACCCTTGGCAGTAAAAAGAGCGCTGATGGCCTCATGGCCCTCAAATGGTGGAAACAAGGAAAGATGGACAAAATCATTGAGTATTGCAAACAGGATGTAAAGGTTACCAGGGACTTATACCTTTATGGAAAAGAAAACCAATTTCTGGTTTTTAAAAATAAGGCCGGCAACCAGGTCAGAGTACCGGTTAACTTGTGATAATAGTTAAAAAAACTGTTGATTTTAGAAGAACGCTTTAATATGTTATCCACACTTATTACATAGTATGTTAAATATCCTTGAAAATCAGAACGGGTTTTTAAAGAGGTGTAAAATGAAAAATTCTATCATTGTCGGATTATTTTTTTTGTATTTGTTTTGCAGCAGCATAAGTTTTGCCGAGGACAAGATTTTCATTGGCTCTGAAGCATGCAAGGACTGCCATGAGCAAGAGTATTCCAATTATATGAAATATTCCAAAAAGGCTCAGTCTTTTGAAAGCATAAAAAAGATGGAGAAAAAGCTGACCCCGCAAGAGTATCAGTCCTGTTTTGAATGTCATACAACAGGATATGGTAAGAAAGGCGGGTTTGTATCCCAAAAAGAAACTCCGCAATTGAAAGATACCGGTTGCGAAGTCTGCCACGGGCCGGGAAGCCTCCATGCAGAAAGTGAAGATCCGGATTTGATTACCCGGGATGTCACTATGGAAAATTGTAATACATGCCATAGTAAAGACAGGATTGAAGCCTTTGATTTTAAGCCGCTTTTATTTGGCGGTGCACATTAAATAATTTGGAGAGTCTAAGAATATGTTTGGAAAATTAGTTAAACTAGTAAATAGTCGGCTGTGGCTCAGGCTGTTAATCCCGGTATCCCTCATAGTAATTGTTGTTGTGTTTACAAACCTTTGGTATAATATCTCATTTCAGGTCAAATCCGGTGAGACTCAATTGAAAGCCCAAAATCAGATGCTTGCCCGGGCTGTTGAAGGCGGTATGTTTGATGCTCTTGCCATTGGGGATAATGATACTGTCAGGACTCAGTTTAAGCGCTTAAATGAGCAGATTAAAGACCTTAAAGTATTTGTATATGATTTTAACGGCCTTGTCTCTTTTAGTACCGATATCAATTCGGTGGGTAAAAAAATAGATAATTTTCTAAATGATGATTCGAAAAAAGATATATCCGCCATGCTTGGAAGCGGTCAGGCCTCTGATCGGTCCTTTCATGTGAGCTTTGATGGTAC
>JAGLNZ010000272.1 GCA_023139225.1 Desulfobacula sp.
GCTGTTGCTAATGGCAGGACGATCAGTATTATTATCGGGCTTGCAGGCCTTGGTGTAATTATTCTTTTTATATGGTTTTTCTTCCATTTTCTGGTAAACAAAAAAATTCATATGGTTCTTGATGCCACTTCAAATATGAGACAGAAAGATTTTACCCATACCTATGATGTCAAAGAAGGGGATGAGATAAACCATATCCTTGCCAGAATAAATATAGTTACTCAAAATTTAAGAGAAACAATAAAACAAGTCGTGGAAAATTCTGATACCATATCCGAATCTGCATCCGATCTCAGCCTGATTTCTGAAAATCTGAGCACATCCAGCACTGATGCATCGCAAAAGGCAACCACGGTTTCTGCGGCAGCAGAAGAGATGAGTATCAACAACCAGTCTATTGCAACATCAATGGAACAATCAACTGATACCTTAAATGCCATTGCTTCGGCTATTGAAGAAATGAGTGCAACCGTCAGTGAGATTGCTCAGAATGTTGGCTCATCCAAAGAAATCACCCAACAGGTTGTTGAAGGGTTTAAGGTTATCAGTCAGGTCGTGGCTGAGTTGGGAGAACGGGCAAATGATGTGGACATTGTAACCGATGAAATCAGATCCATAGCTGAACAGGTCAGTATGCTGGCCCTGAATGCCAAAATTGAAGCTGCAAGGGCAGGGGAAGCCGGAAAAGGGTTTGCTGTTGTTGCCCAGGAAATCACCGAGCTTGCCAGTGAGACCAATGAATCAACTTTGCAGGCCGATGAAAAATTACGGTGGATTAAAGAAAAATCCAAAGAAGTGACCCAAAAAGTTGAGGGGCTTACAGCCATTGTTAAAGAGTCTGACGAGGCGATTTCAAGCATATCGGCCGCAGTGGAAGAGCAAAATGTGACCACCCGGGAGATTGCAAAAAATATCAATGATGTTTCAGCCGAAATATCTGATGTTAATAATAATGTCAATGAAGGGGCAAGTGTTGCAGCCCAGATTGCAAAAGAGATCACAATTGTTGAAAATGGATCAAAACAGGTTCAGGAGAGCAGCAATAAGCTCAACGATAATGCAATGGCCCTTTCAACAATGGCTGAAAATTTCATGGAGCTGATGAAAAAATTTAAAGTTTAAAACTATATATTTATTCACTCAGGGATGACCTGCTCCACAATTTTTTTTAAAACATTTCCTGCCTTTCCCCTGATCAATACATCACATACCTTATCATAGGGTGTGTCGGAAAGGTTGATGATGACAAGAAAAGCGCCTGCGTTTTTAGCGTATTCAGGCATCAAAGCTGCCGGCTGAACAAGAAGCGTGGAGCCAACCACAATAAAGACATCACTTTTTGACGACAGCATTGCAGCTCTTTGAGTCTCTTCCACCGGCATGGCCTGGCCAAAAGAAATAGTGTCCGGTTTAAAAAAACCTGAGCAGGAGCATTCCGGTGCTCTGTCTCCTGCATCAATCATGGCCTGGGCCTCTTCCCATGATATCAGTTTTTTACAGCTCATGCACCTGACACGCCGGGTATTGCCGTGAAGTTCAATGATGTTTTCTTTTGGAATCCCGGATTCTTCATGTAATCCATCAATGTTCTGGGTGATCAAAGTTTTTAAAAATCCAAGTTCATGTAATTTTGCAAGACTTTTATGGCCCGCGTTGGGTTTGGAAACAGACAGACTTTTTTCCATGTCAAGCCGTTGCTCCCAGTATTTTATCCTTGACTCCTTAGAAGACATGAACTCATCAAAGTATACGGGCGAAAATTTGTCCCATATGCCTCCCTGGCTCCTGTAATCGGGTATCCCGCTTTCCGTGGAGATACCGGCACCTGTAAAAACAATCAATTGTTTTGACGCTTTAATTTTTTTTGCAACTAATGTGATTTTTTCATCCATGGGAAAAGCCTTTTATAAATATTTTCAAAGAGAATAAGAATTTCTTGTATTTTTAAAATAAATCCTGTCAAGAAAAATAAAAATAGAAATTCAATTCCGATAAGACAAGCAATAGTAAAAGAGCCTGAAAGTGTGGAGTGATCAATGAAATTTCTTAAGGCAAAAGTTGAAATATAAAGGATAGCTCCAATGATTAAGCTGATGGCGATCATTTTAAGAAAAAAAAGATAAACCTGTTTTTTTTCTGAATTAAAACTTTTTTTATTCCAGCATTCAAACAGGACAAGCGCCTGAATAATAACAGACAGCGATAAGCCTAACGCCACTCCTTTGGAACCCATTATTTTCATGAAAAATAAAATCAGGGGAAGAGTGAATGCAACGCAAAGGCTTGTAAAAACAGCAGGGAAAATTGTGTTTTGAATGGCATAGTATCCTCTTGAAACAATATTCTGGGCTGAAAAGGCAAAGGCACCGATCATGAAAAACGGTAAAATCCCTGCAGTCACCAAGGTCGCCTGGGCATCAAATTGGCCTCTTTGAAAGAGAATCATCACGATTTCATGGCTTAGAATTATAAAAAGAACAGAAAAGGGAATAACAAGAAAAATAAATTTTAATGTTTTGTTTAAGAGGCGGTTTAATTCCAGAATGTCTCCTTTTTGGGCCAGTTTTGCCATAAACGGATAGGATGCAACCCCGATGGCCTGCCCGAAAAGTCCCACAAGGACAAACGTCACTCTGAGGGCATAATTCATGGCAGCAATACTGCCTTCATTTAAATATGATCCGAAAAATTTTAAGAGAATTTCCGTTGAAAATGTCATGGTAAGACCCAGCATTAAAGGAAGTGTGAGTTTAATGTATTTTATTAAGTCAGGATGGGTAAAGTTTATTATAGGGTAGTACCTTACTCCCAGTTTTTTAGCACCGATAAGCTGGAGTCCGAAATTACCAAGGAATGCTCCTGCAAGCACTCCCCAGGCAAACCCTTCCATGCCAATGAAAGGCCCCAGGATAAGACCGCCCAGGATAATAGCCAAATTGTATATCAAAGGAGCAAGGGCAGGGATAAAAAATTTTTCATTTGCAAACTGAACAGCCATAAGTAGTCCGCCGCTGAAAAAGAAAAACTGGGCGGGAATGATAATCCGGGTCATTTTCACGGCAAGGGCAAACGTATCGGGATCTTGAATGCCCGGGGCGAAAATATGAACAAATTTTGGCGCCCATATCATCGTAACCAGAATAAAACACAAAAGAAGAAGTCCAAAACCATTCATAATAATTGAAAAGACTTTGTATCCGTCCTCCTTTCTGCTTATGGAAAGATAGTGGGCAAATATGGGGATAAAGGTGATGGAAAGAAAACCGCTTGCAACAATATGGTTAAGGATTTCAGGAAGGATAAAGGCAATCTGATAGGCATCAACCCCAAGCTTTATACCGCCGAAATTTGCAATCGCCATTTCACGGAAAACACCGATCACACGACTGGCAAATACGGATGCCATCATGATAATGGATGCAAACCCAACTTTTTTTAATATATTATCATTTGCCATAGTTGTAATATGGATACGGTTTATCATAAAGGAATTGCAAATAAAAGTCTTACACCGGAAAATAGTTTGACTTGGACAAAGTTTGCAGAATATATTGGGCCAGGTATTGTTTATATAATTAGAATAGGGAAAAAAGGATATGATGGCAAAACTTGGGATTTATTCCTTGCTGGCAGGTTTGTTTGTGGGTATTTTCAGCGGTATCTCTCAGTTTATGGAAAATAAAAATTTTTGGGTTGATTTAACGATCGCAAAAATTATTGGTGAGGATAATTCCGAGGCTATTGTAGGATTGATAGATGTTGTCCTTGTACAAAACTCACTGGATTTTATTATTTATGACCTGCCTTTTTTTGGTTTTTTGCTTGGACTTTCCGGTATTTTTTTAGTTATCAGTCTTTTTGTGAAAAGTCATTAGACCCTGATGGGCTGTATAAATTTTGCAAAAATAACCCCGAACAAGAAAACGCTTTTATTTCCTCCCTGCATTGAAAGGACTTTTTTTTTACAGGGGCTGGCATCTAAAGTTTCATTTTTAAAAACAGGCATTTTTATCCTCTGCTGCCTGAATCTTTTATTGCAATATTATAATTTCAGCAGGCTTACATTGATTCCAAGCCTGTTGATGCTTCCTTTGCCTATTGTACTCGTTTTATTAAAAAACCGGCGCTATGAGACGCACATTGATTTTTTTTGCGGCCTTGCCCTGTTTTTTACCGGCACGGCGGTTATCAGCATGATCACTCATTTTCCAGGAGAATTTCTAAATTTTTTAGTCCTGGTTTTCATCATTATATCCGGGTTTGTTTTTTTTAAAATCAGGTACCTGGTTGCAGGGGTAACCGGATTTATCCTTGTTGCAATGCATGGACTTACCCTTTTATATTTTGCTGATGTGCAGACCAATATGATTTTACACAATACCTTTTTTCTTTTTTTTATAACCGTTATTACTATGACAGCCGGTTATATAATTGAATATCATTCCAGGATGGTTTTTCTAAAATCTGCCTTATTAAAACAGATTGTTAACGAAACTCAGAAAAAGGAAAATATACGAAATAAAGAGCTTGTCAGAATAAATAAAAGTCTTGAATTTGAGATTCTTGCCCATACTGAAGCTGAATCCCAGCTTAAGGAGAGTGAGGAAAAATACCGTAACCTTGTCATTTCACTGCCTGAGGGAATTTTTATTGTTCAGGATCAAAAAATAGTCTTTATTAATCCAAGCATGGAGAAATTAACGGGATATGATTCTCAAGAGCTGTTAGGGTCTTCTGCTCTCATGCTTTTTATGAAGAATGATTCAAAAGATATTAAAACTGAAAAGAGCGGCCTGGATTTTTTTATTAAACAGGACGGACATAAAATATACATTGAAAAAAGTTTTGTTGAAATAGTCTATAATTCAAATCCTGCCCTGCTTTTCAGTGTCCGGGATATCACAGAAAAAGTTAATGCAACTCTGGATAAAAATCGTCTGCAAAAGGAACTTGAAAAAGCCAAAAAAATGGAAGCTTTTGGCATCCTTGCAGGCGGGGTAGCACATGATCTAAATAATGTGTTATCAGGCCTTGTTTCCACGCCTGATCTTTTATTAATGGATCTTCCAAAAGGCAGTGATTTAATAGAGCATGTTGCAATGATAAAAGATTCCGGTAAAAGGGCGTCTGTTATTGTTGATGAATTGTTAACAATGGCAAGGGGTTCTGCTAAAATACTGGTACCGGTTTGGGCTTAAGTATCGTTTGGAGCGCCGTGCACGACCACAAGGGCTATATCCATGTAAGCAGTCAAAACAAACAAACTCATTTTTCCCTGTATTTTCCAATATCAGAAAAGGCAGACAAGATTGCAAAATTGCCTAAAATTTATACGATAGATGATTATTCAGGGAATAATGAAAAGATTCTCGTGGTAGACGATATTGAGTCCCAGCAAAAAATTACCGCTAATGTGCTAAAACGACTGGGATATGATATAAAGGTTGTTTCAAGCGGCGAAGATGCAATCGTTTATGCAAAAGACAATAAAATTGATCTTGCTGTGCTGGATATGATCATGGAGCCCGGATTGAGCGGTCTTGAAACCTATGAACAATTATTATTGATTGATCCTGAAATTAAAGCGATAATTACCAGCGGATATGCAAAGACCAATGATGTAAAAAAAGTCCAGGCACTGGGAGCGGGTGCTTATATTAAAAAGCCCTATTTACTCCAGGAAATAGGACTTGCCATAAAAAAAGAACTATCACACAGGAAAGTCAAAGATGAATAAACCAAAAGCCGGAAACCCAGTTTCAAGAAGACAGTTTTTAAAATACGGGGCAGTTATGTCAGCATCCATTGCCGGTCCGATATTTTTTACCGGGTGTGCCGTTGACCCTGTTACAGGGAAAAAACAATTGATGACGGTTTCCCAACAGCAGGAGATCGGGATTGATAAGCAACAGTCTCCCTTCCAGTTTTCCTCAGATTACGGCATCACTCAGGATGCTAAAATCAATCAATATGTGTCTGGTGTCGGCAAAGGATTGCTGCCCAATGTTCACAGGCCTGATATGCCCTATAATTTTCAATGCGTGAATGCCACCTATATTAATGCCTATGCATTCCCGGGAGGCTCCATTGCCGTTACAAGGGGGATTTTATTGAAACTGGACAATGAGGCACAACTGGCCTCATTGTTAGGACATGAGCTGGGACATGTCAATGCAAGACATTCCGCAGAACAGATCTCCAAAGGGCAGCTTTCTTCCATGCTTGTGAGCGGATTATCCATTGCAGCAAGTTCCCAGGGGTCCGGCCTTGGCGAACTGACGCAACAGCTTGGTATGCTGGGCCAGGGATTGCTTTTGTCCAGGTACAGCAGGGATAATGAAAGGGAGGCCGATTACCTTGGCAATGAGTATATGGTTAAGGCAGGCTATCCTTCTAAAGGGTTTGTCGGATTAATGGAAATGCTTGATGCATTACACAAAGAAAATCCAAGTTCTGCCCAGATGCTTTTTGCAACCCATCCAATGAGTGCGGAAAGGTTAAGTTCTGCTGTTCAAAGAGAAAAAGGGCAATATCTTTTTTCAAAAGATTATTCTTTGAACCGGGAAAGATATATGGATAAGATTGCTTTTTTGCGGGCCCAAAAAAAAGGGATCGAATTGTTGCAGCAGGGAGAAAAATATCTGGCAAAAAAAGAGTATGACAAAGCACAAAATTCATTTAAAAAATCCATTAAAAGATTAAAAGATGATTATACGGCTCATGTGTTAATGTCCAAATGCCTGATGATCAGGAAAAAACCGGCCCAGGCCTTGTCCTATGCCAATGCAGCGAAAAAATTGTATCCATCGGAAATCCAGGGCTACTATATTGCGGGGATTGCAAACAGTGAGTTGAAAAAATATGGGAAAGCCTATCAAAATTTTGGCAAGTGTGATGAGCTTTTACCGGGTAACCCGCAAATGAAGTTTTATAAAGGATATTGCCTTGATAAAAATGGAGACACTAAGACTGCGGCAAATAACTACATGACCTATTTGAAAATGATTGATTATCAGCCCAATAAATATTCCAAGTATGCGTATAAACGCCTGAAAGAATGGGGTTATGCCAAATAGTCTAATATGCATATTACAAAAAATTAAACTATGAAATTTTCAAGCCTCAGGCATTGCATTGAATTTTTAAAAAAACAAGGTGAACTCATACAGATCGATCAATTGGTTGATCCAAACCTTGAAATGGCTGAAATAACCAGAAGGGTGTTTAATGCCAATGGCCCGGCTTTATTTTTTACAAATGTCATGAATAGTAAATTTTGTGCCGTATCAAACCTGTTTGGCACCTTTGAGCGAACACTTAAAATTTTTGAACCCCAGCTTACATCTGTAAAAACCCTTGTGGATATCAAATCCGATCCTGGTTTAGGGCTTAAACGCCCCGGTAAAATAGTAAAAGCGCTGCCGGCATTATTGCATTCTTTACCCTTAAAAACATCCAGGCCCAAGATCCTGGAAAATAAATGTCAAATTCAGGATCTTCCCATGATTAGATGCTGGCCCAGGGATGGCGGTGCATTTATCATGCTGCCCCAGGTATTTTCCAGGGATCCTGAAACCCAATCCATTTTGAGTTCAAATCTTGGCATGTACAGAATTCAGATTTCAGGAAATGATTATGATCCGGGAATTGAGGTAGGGCTTCATTATCAATTACATCGGGGAATTGGCAATCATCACAAAAAAGCCCTTGAGAAAAACCAGGCCTTACGGGTCAGTATCTTTATCGGTGGGCCGCCGGCCCACACACTGGCCGCGGTTATGCCGCTTCCCGAAGGCCTTCCTGAAATTGCCTTTGCAGGAGCACTGGCAGGTAAGAATTTTAAGTATGCAACTAAAAATCAATATTTGATATCTGCAGATGCTGATTTTTGCATTACTGGAATTCTTGTTCCGGGAAAAACAAAAAGGGAAGGGCCGTTTGGAGACCACCTGGGGTATTATTCCATGGAGCACGAATATCCGTATTTAAAGGTAGAATCCGTCTATCACAGAAAAGACGCTATCTTCCCTTTTACCGTGGTGGGACGTCCGCCCCAGGAAGATTCCAATATCGGAAGATTGATCCATGATATCACAGGATCGGCGATTCAAGACAGTATCCCGGGTGTTAGTGCTGTTAATGCAGTGGATGATGCAGGTGTTCACCCGCTGCTCCTTGTTAAAGCACATGAGCGGTATGTTCCTTACGAAAAAAGGGTACCCCGGGAGTTGTTAACCCATGCAAGCAGGGTCCTTGGTACAGGGCAGTTGTCCTTGGCAAAATATTTGATGATCTGTGCCCATGAAGACAACCCGGCATTGAATGTAAATGATGAAAAAACGTTTTTCATCCATATGCTTGAACGAATCGATTTTACGTCTGATTTTCATTTTATCACAAAAACAACCATGGACACCCTTGATTATTCCACTAAAAACATAACCCGGGGATCAAAACTTGTTATTACGGCGGCAGGTTTTAAAAAACGCCGGTTGAAAATTGAATTTCCGCAAAAGTTTTCTTTACCAGAGGAATTCAAACACCCCAAAATTGCTGCCCCGGGGATGGTGGTGCTTGAAGG
>JAGLNZ010000273.1 GCA_023139225.1 Desulfobacula sp.
ATTTAGCAGGAGGAAGTATGGCAATTAAAGCAATTTTTTTAAAAAAGAAAGTATTAATCCCGTGTGCAATCGTTGTCCTTTATACCCTGGTCGGGTTCTTTTTACTGCCTGTTCTTGGAAAGAATATCCTCAAGGATAAATTAAGTGAGTCCTTGAACAGGGAAGTTACGATTGAGAAAATTGCCGTCAACCCTTATGCACTTACAGTGACAATTGACGCCCTGGTGGTAAAAGACAAAAATAGTGATGTCTTTTTTTCCACGCAAAAAATATTTGCTAATTTAAGTATTTCCACCCTGTTTACCTTCACCATTGTCGTGTCTGATATTTCTTTGGAAAGTCCTTATGTGAATATAATCCGAAATGCGGATGAATCCTTTAATTTTTCAGATCTTTTAACTTCCGATAAATCAGATGAAAAACTTTCCGAAAATAAGGAGAGTACTGACAAGGAGATCATTGGCTTTGTTTTAAAGAATGCCAGTATTATTCAGGGTGAAATTGCCTTTACAGATAAGGTGGCAAATGTATCTCATCTTGTAAAAGATTTTTCATTATCCCTTCCTTTATTAAGCAGCAAAAGGAAAAACAGGTATGAGAAATCAACCGTAGACATTGATTTTATTTTAAACAAGGCAGGCGTCGATGTCCATGTTGAATCAACCCCGTTTGCAGAAGATCTTGCCACCCGGGTGAATATTAAGACCTCTGATATTGATGTGATCCATTATCTTTCCTATCTGCCGATTCCTGAAAATATCCAATTGAAAACCTTAGATCTTAACCTGGATCTTCATGCCGGTTATCGGAAAACAAAGTCAAAGGATTCACTTTTGCTCCAGGGAAGGCTCAATGCATTAAATGTTGATGTAAAGGGCGTTTCCGAAGAAGAAATAATTAAATTCCCGGCATTGAGTGTTGATATTTTAAAATCAGATATTCTTGCAAAGCAATTGAATATCTCAAAAGTTGTGTTAAAAACCCCTGAATTGAAGATAAACAGGGATAAAAACGGTAACTTGAATTTGCTGAAATATATACCGCAAAATAAAAAAGGCCATGGACAAAAAGAAGACAATAAAACGGCGGGCAGCGTTCAAAAACCCTTTATTCTCAATCTGGCAGATTTTCAGATTAAAGATGCAGCAATTTTTTTCCAGGATCTTTCCAATGAAAAACAATTTAAATCCAAAGTATTTCCTTTGAATGTCAGTATTGAAAATTTGAAATCCGGAGAGACGGTTTCAGGAAAATACAGCCTGAAATTTGAAACCGAAACCAAAGAGACGATTGGTTCCAATGGCCGGTTTCAAACGCAGCCTGTTCAGGCCGACGGCACTTTACAATTATCAAACTTAGTGTTTAATAAATATGCCCCCTATTATGAAGGCCTTGTGGATTTTGATGTTAAAGAGGGCAGTATGAATTTTTCAGCAGGTTTTGAAGTATCACAAAAAGAAGAAAATTTTGATCTGAAGATTAAATCAAAAGAATTTTTGATCCACACACTTTCAATTTTTGATCCACACGCCAGAGAAGAGATGATCAATATCCCGGAATTAAAAATCAAAGGGTCGACCATTGATGTTGGAAATAAAAAAATTGATACCGGGATTATCACTGCCCAAAATGGAAAAATTCTGCTTAAAAGGTTGAAAGACGGTCAGATTAATCTTGCTAAAAGTGTCCTGCCGGCAAAGGATTCTCTTGATCCTCAAACATCAGTAATTGAAACAGGTACAGGATTGGAAGAATCCAAAGTCTCCCCGTGGGCCGTCACAATGAACTCGTTTGATTTAACTGGATTTAACCTTATATTCAATGATTTAACCAATAAAGATCCAGTCCTGATTGATTTTTCAAATATTTCCATTAAAGCGGATGATCTTAAGAATTTTGGTAAGGACAAGGCAAGTGTCGATGTCAAAATGAACTGGAGCAAGAAAGGGCGGATCAGTATCAAGGGAAGCATGATACCATCAATTTTAAGTGCCAGGCTTGATATTGGCCTGGAAAAAATTGATATCAAATCTGTACAGCCATATTTCACTGAATCTATAAAAATTCTTGTAACCGATGGGAATATTAATACAAAAGGAAAGCTTAAGCTGGATCTGAATGACAAACTAAAGAGGCAAATAAAGTTTACCGGGCAAACATCCATAACCAATTTTATTTCCCTTGATAAAAAGACAACAAAGGATTTCTTCAAATGTAATTCATTATATCTTTCCGGGCTTGATGTTTCTTTATTCCCTGTCAAAGTCACGGCCAAAGATATTTCACTGACAGATTTTTATTCCAGGATCATTGTCAGCGATACCGGTGAAATAAACTTAAATACAATCTTTAAGAAGGACACAACAAAAGATACGCAGATTAAGCCTGAAAAGAAGCAGGGAAAACAAACCGGTGAAACTCCAAAGATTAATGTTGAGAGCGTCACACTGCAGGGAGGGAATATCAGTTTTTCAGATTATCTGACCCGGCCTAATTTTACTGCCAATATGAAACAGATAGCAGGATCTGTGACAGGACTTTCATCCGAGGAGCAATCCCGGGCAAAACTTCATCTGCAGGGACTTCATGGACAATCTTCCCCTCTTGATATTGTCGGAACAATCAATCCATTGTCTCAAAAAAAGTTTGCCGATATAGATATTTCTTTTAAAGATATTGAGTTGACGAAATTTACACCCTATTCATCCAAATATCTGGGATACAAAATTGAAAAAGGAAAACTCATATTAGATCTTGAGTACATGATTGACGGCAATAAGCTTACGTCGGAAAACAGGGTCAGGTTTGATAATTTTACACTGGGTGAAAGGGTGAAGAGTGAACATGCGACCTCATTGCCTGTCGGGCTTGCAATCTCTTTGTTAAAAAACAGGGATGGACAAATTGATCTTGATTTGCCTGTTACAGGAGAACTGAATGATCCTGAATTTAAAATCGGTTCCATAATTTTTAAAATGGTTGCAAATCTGATTTTCAAGGTAGTCACCTCACCCTTTTCAATCATTGGTTCCATGTTTGGCGGAGGAGAGGAACTTGGCTATGTTGAATTTGAGTATGGTGAAATAAAAATAGCCCAGTCAAATTATGAGAAAATTGATAAGCTGGCACAAATCTTACAGGAAAAAGCATCCATTAACCTGGAAATACAGGGGATTTATAATAAACTAAGGGATGCCGAAGGCCTGAGGATGAAGGGGTTTAAAGATTTGATCAAGGCAGAGAAACTAAAAGAGATGATAGCTTCGGGATCTGCTGTAGGAACATTGGAAGAAGTGATTGTCGCACCTGAAGACATGGAACTATATATTCATACTGCCTACGCCCAGGCTCAATTTCCTAAACCAAGGGATGAATCAGGAATTGAAAAAGAAGTTGACGTGGAAGAAAAGAAAAAGCTGTTGATAACAAATATTAATATTGGAGAAGATGATTTGCGGCTTCTTGCCATGAACCGTTCAGAAAATGTTAAGGCATACCTGATTTCAACCGAAAAGGTTGCAAAAGAAAGGATTTTTCTGCTTGAGCCCAGGCAAAATGATGGGTCAAACACTGAAAGAACAAGTAAAGTAAAATTTTTATTAAAATAAAAGGTCAAAGGAGCGTACAAAACATGGAGGAAAAACCATTAAAAAGTGTTTTTTTTCATTTTCGATTTAAATTTCTTGCAATCACAGCTATCTTTTTTTTGCTTTGGGTTATTCTTTCAGGCTCAGCAGAGTTTGACCAGTTTGCAACAACCCTTCAATTTAAATTATTAGGTCCGTTTTTTATTGGATCAGGAATCTTTTACCTGGTTTTCAGAAAAGTCCCCATTAAATGTCCCAATTGCGACAAGTTTATTTCAACCCGGAAAAACTGGCATTGTCCCAATTGTGACAAAATGCAGGGCAAGGAACGCTATCTGTCGGATAAATGCGTTCACTGTAAGCAAATGCTGGCCACTTCTTTTTGTGATCATTGCAAGAAAGAATTCAGACTCTAAGTGTTATTGTGATATTGGTCCCTTGATTTAGTTTACTGGCAATATTGATGGTTCCATTATTGTTCGTGATGACACTTTTTGCAAAGGACAGGCCTAATCCTTTGGTATTTCCCTTGTTTTTTGTAAAGTATGGTTTAAAAATGTGTTGAAGGTTTTCAGAAGCGATTCCTTGTCCGATGTCACTGATTTGAATAATTATATCAGGGTCTTTATAGGAGGTTGAGATAGAGACAATACCATGGGACTTTACTGCCTGAAAAGAATTTTTAATGATTTCATGAAAGGCTTTTCTCATGTTTTTTGCAGAAATACTTATTTTAGGAATGTTGCCAAAGTCTTTTTGAAGGTCAATTTTTGTGCTGTACCCGGATTTGAGTTTATCTGAAACGTTTTTTAAAATGCTGTTAATGTCTGTTTTTTTAGAT